>NZ_JBFRVF010000004.1:0-103987 GCF_041475025.1 Vibrio sp. 10N.222.49.C12
CCAGTTAATGACCTGCCAGTCCCTCAAGATCAACAGTTCAGCGTTGAAGAAGACGGCACGTTAATTTTTACTGATGCCGACCTATTAACAGGCGCTACTGACATTGAAGGTGACAACCTAACGGTTGAAGGTGTGACCTACGATGGCGGTGACGGTATCCTTACTGATAACGGTAATGGTACTTACACCTTTGCGCCAAACGAGAACTTCAATGGTGACGTAAACTTCGGCTTCGATGTATCTGACGGTACCGATACGGTATCTGCAAACATCGATGTGAGTGTAACTGCCGTTGATGATGCACCTGTGTCAGGCGATTTAGCGTACTCAATCGATGAAGATGGTTCTATCCGTCTAAGCCAAGAGCAACTGTTATCACAAGCATCTGATGTTGAAGGCGATGACCTGACAGCTAGCGGCCTAACGGTTGGTGGTGATGCGACGGTTGTAGCTAACGATGATGGCAGTTTCACCATCACGCCAGATGAGAACTTCAATGGCGACATTGATATCAGCTTCGATATCTCAGATGGTACCAATACCGTTCAAGCATCAGCTGACCTAACCGTTAACCCAGTTAATGACCTGCCAGTACCTCAAGATCAACAGTTCAGTATTGCAGAAGACGGTACTTTACAGTTCACAGACGCGGATCTGCTTACAGGCGCGACAGACGTTGAAGGTGATAACCTGACGGTTGAGGGCATCACTTATGAAGGCACTGATGGCGTACTGACTGACTTGGGTGAGGGATCATATAGCTTTGCTCCAAACGAAAACTTCAATGGTGATGTGAGCTTTAGCTTCGATGTGTCAGACGGTACCGATACCGTGTCTGCAAACATTGATGTTAGCGTGACTCCTGAGAACGATCCGCCTGTTGCGGGCTCAACGTCCTACACGGTGAATGAAGATAATTCGATTACCATTTCTGATGCACAACTATTGGCAACATCTTCAGATATTGAAGGTGATGTATCGATAGACAGCGTGACTTACTCTGGTAGCGACGGTGTCCTCGAAATCAATGGTAACGGCACTTACACCTTCTCGCCAAATGAGAACTTCAGCGGTGAAATTGCACTGGATGTGGTTGTTGCTGATGAAGATGGTGCGACCGACTCAACGACCGCGGGCATCAATGTTCTTGAAGTGAACGATCCGCCGGTTGCAGGCCCTACGTCTTACACCATTGATGAAGACTCAGTACTTACCTTCAGTGAGTCTCAAGTGTTGCTTAACGCCTCAGATGTAGAAGGGGATGTTGAGCTTGTTGGTATTAGCTACGATGGCCCTGAGGGTATCTTCTCAGTAAATGGTGACGGTACTTGCAGCTTCGCTCCAAATGAGAACTTTAATGGCCAAGTTCAGCTTGATGTCACCATTCGTGATGAAGATGGTGCAGAAGTCGAAACCGTCATCAATGTTGACGTATTACCAATCAATGATGCGCCAGTGTCTGGTGATTTGGCTTACAACGTTAACGAAGATGGTTCAATCACACTGAGCCAAGATCAGCTGTTGTCTCAAGCGTCCGATGTAGAAGGCGAAGATCTAACCGCAAGTGACTTAACAGTTGGTGGTGATGCGACGGTTGTAGCTAACGATGACGGCAGTTTCACGATTACGCCAGATGAAAACTTCAATGGTGACATTGATATTCAATTCAACATCACTGACGGTACTGACACGGTTCAAGCAACCGCCGATCTTACTGTTAACCCAGTTAATGACTTGCCGGTTCCTCAAGACCAACAATTCAGTATCGCAGAAGACGGTACGCTTCAATTTACAGACGCCGACTTACTTACCGGTGCCACCGATATTGATGGCGACGACTTAACCGTTGAAGGTATTAGCTATACAGGTGGTGATGGCGTACTGACCGACCACGGTGATGGTACTTATACCTTTGCGCCAAACGAGAACTTCAATGGCGATGTGAACTTCAGTTTCGATGTGTCTGATGGCACAGAAACCGTTAGCGCTAACATTGATGTGAGTGTGACTCCTGAGAACGATCCGCCAGTTGCGGGTTCAACCTCATACATGGTCAATGAAGACAATGCCATCACAATTTCTGATGAACAGTTGCTAGCTAACTCTTCGGATATTGAAGGTGCGGTGTCGGTTGATACTGTGACTTACAGTGGCACTGATGGTGTGTTCCAAGATAACGGCGATGGCAGCTATACCTTCCTTCCTAATGAAAACTTCAGCGGTGATATCAGCCTTGATGTGATTGTTGCAGATGAAGAAGGTGCAATTGATGAAACCACAGCAGGTATTACCGTTCTTGAAGTGAACGATCCACCAGTTGCGGGTCCAACGTCATACACCATTGACGAAGATTCGGTTCTGACGTTCAGTGAATCTCAGATTCTTGTGAATGCTTCGGATGTCGAAGGAGATGTAGAACTTGTTGGCATTAACTACGATGGCTCTGACGGTATCTTCACTGTAAATGGTGATGGTACATGCAGCTTTGCACCCAACGAAAACTTCAATGGTCAGGTTCAACTGGGTGTGACCATTCAAGATGAAGATGGCGCAACGGTTGAAACACACATTAACGTTGATGTATTGCCAATCAATGATGCGCCAGTATCGGGCGATTTGGCTTACACCATCAATGAAGATAGCTCCATCACGCTAAGCCAAGAGCAATTGCTAGCAAGAGCAGGTGATATCGATAGCGACAACTTAGAAGCTATCAACCTATCTACTGATGAAAATGCGACCATCCAACACAATGATGATGGCAGCTACACCATCACACCGAACGCAGATTACAACGGTGACCTAGATCTGAACTTCGATATCATCGATAACGATGGTGGTTCAGTTCAAGTTGGCCTAGACATTACCGTGAATCCGGTTAATGACTTGCCACAAGCGCAAGATCAACAGTTCACGATTGAAGAAGACGGTACGTTACTCTTCACCGATGCTGACCTGCTTGCAGGTGCGTCGGATATTGATGGTGATGAACTGTCGATTGAAAACGTACTCTATACAGGTGCAGATGGTGTTCTTAGCGATAATGGCGACGGCACATATAGCTTTGCTCCAAACGAGAACTTCAATGGTGATGTTCAATTCTCATTCGATGTCTCTGACGGTACTGATTCAACATCAGCTGTTATTGATGTCAGCGTAACACCTGAGAATGATCCACCGGTAGCGGGCTCGACATCTTACACAGTTCAAGAAGATGGCCAAATCACGATCAGTGATGAGCAATTATTGGCAAACTCTTCCGATGTAGAAGGTGATGTTTCACTGTCTGGAGTATCGTACTCCGGTGATGACGGCTCTTTTGTTGATAATGGCAATGGTACTTACACCTTTACGCCAAATGAAAACTTCGATGGTGATATTTCACTAGACGTTGTTGTCGTTGACGAAGACGGTGCAACCGCAACCACAACCGCTGGCATCGATGTTATCGCTGTGAATGACGGACCTGAAACTTCGGGCATTCAGGCTGAAGTCGATGAAGATAATTCAATCACCATTACTCAAGAGCAGTTACTCGCTAATGCGACCGATGTTGAAGGTGATGAGTTAACGGCATCTAACCTACAAACCAACGATCCAGATGCGACAATTGTTACTAATGACGATGGTTCATTCACTATTACGCACACAGAAAACTTCAATGGCGAGTTGGACTTCACATACAGCATCAGTGATGGTGAGAATGAAGTTCTGACGACACTCGACTTGACGGTTAACCCTGTCAACGATGCGCCAGAAGCGGGCGATGAAATCTTCATTCAAGCGCAAGAAGACCAAACAGTTGGTGTGACACTTCGTGAAGAACCAGCACTACGTTTAGACCAAGCGCCAGAAAACGGCATCATTGAAGCAAATGTGAATGACGAATGGGTGGTACTGGAAGTAGGACAAGAAGTTCCTGCAGATACCGAAGTGCGCTTTGTTCCAAGTGAAGATGCTCTTGCTGAAGGTACACACACCACACAAATCGGTACGTTTGACGATAACGCGAGTGTGGATGATTGGGGTACAGAAGTTGACCCTTATACGCGTGAGTTCTCAGATGGTGACTTAACGGTAACTGTTCAAAGTAACGATGACCCTCTTGGTGCCTGGAATGGCAACACCCACATTGGTCATGGTATCGGTGATACTGACCGCCAAGGCTTAAGTGGTGATGAGAAACTGACGGTTTCAGTTGAAGGTCAAGACATCAATGAAATCAGTTTCCACCTAGATGGTTTGGGTGGCTGGTTCATGGAAGAGTCTCGTCACTTTACAGAAGTAGAAATCAAAGCGTTCAATGAGGATGGCGACCTAATTGACTCGATGACTTACCACAAAGAAGACCGTGGTACTTTCGAGACAGATTACACGCTAACGGTTGATCAACCAGTGTCCTACTTTGAGCTTGGTACCGTGCAAGGTAATGGTACTTACGTCGTTCAAAACATGACAGTGTCACAAACTTGTCATGATGAAGCGGTGTTTACATCGATTGGTGTAGATGGTTCAGAGATTACTGAAACGGTTGAGTTGAATATCCATGCGGGTGACAACGAAATCGAGTTAACGGCTGATCTTCCGAATATTACTGTCGATACCGATGGTTCTGCCCAGTTTGCTTCGGTCGTAATTACCGAAGAGCAACTACTGGCGCAAGCATCTGATATTGATGGCGACGACCTTGATATTGAAAATCTAGAGCTAGTGGGTGAAAACTCAGAGCATGCAACACTCACCGATAATGGTGATGGCACTTGGACGGTAACACCGGATGAAAACTTCCATGGTGAAATCGAACTTGGTTACCAAGTTACCGATGGTGAGCTGACAGACAGCAATATCATCAATATCAATTTCGAATCAGTAAATGATGCGCCAATCGTTTCTGGCCCGATTGTTCTATCGACAGATGAAGATGAAGGTATCACGTTCAGTGCAGATGACTTGCTAGCGAACACCACAGATGTGGAAGGCGATACGCTGTCTATTTCTGACATCACTTACGGTGGTGATAACGGTGAGCTAGTTGATAACGGCGATGGTACGTTTACCTTCATGCCGAATGAAAACTTCAATGGTGAAATCGACATCGACTACAAGGTGTTTGATGGAACTGATGAAGTCGCAACGCATCTAGACCTAACGGTCGTACCAGTCAATGACGTGCCGGTTCCGGGTGAACCATTGCACACCCAAATGCTTGAAAACGGCTCCATGATCATCGAAGCGAAAGACCTATTGTCTGGTGCTACCGATGTTGATGGCGACATTCTTCATGTCGAAAACCTATTACTTGCAGACCAAACGCAAGGTACGTTAACGGATAACGGTGATAATACCTTTACCTTCGAACCTGCAGAAGACTTCTACGGTGAAGTGAATCTGACTTTCGATATCAGTGATGGCCAAGCAAGCGCACCAAGTACAGCAAGAGTTGACGTTGAAATTGTCAATGAAGGCCCAGAGGTTGGTGGTCCAATTGAAGCCGCTGTTGATGAAGATGGTTCAATCACTATCACTCAAGAGGATCTGTTAGCGAATGCGACGGATGTCGATGGCGACAACCTTGAAGCCGTTAACTTAGCGACCAACGATCCAAATGCGGTTGTTGTAGAAAACCCAGACGGTAGCTTCACGATTACACCAAGTGCAGATTTCTTTGGTGAGATTGAGTTTACTTACGATGTGACAGATGCGATTGAGACAGTCGCCGCTGACCTCAACCTAACCGTAAACCCAATCAATGATGCGCCAGACGTGCCTGACATGTCTTTCACTACGGAAGACGGTCAAGCGATTACCATTACCGAAGCTGAACTATTAGCACAAGCGACAGACATTGAAGGCGACGAACTGTCAGTTGTGAATGTGACGAGTGCAAGCGACACGGTAGAAGTCACAGACAATGGCGATGGAACATACACATTAACACCAGAGCAGGGCTTCTTCGGTAACGTTGACTTAGCGTTTGATGTGAGCGATGGCACTGATGTGGTTGCCGCAAACATCGACCTAAAAGTTGAGTTCGTCAACGATGCGCCAGAAGCGACGCCAATGGTGGCAGATGTCGACGAAGATGGTTCAATCCTCGTTACACAAGAAATGTTGTTGGAGAACGCGAGCGACCAAGATGGCGATGAGTTGTTTGCAAGCGCGCTTGAAACTAACGATCCAAATGCCAGCATTGTAGACAATGGTGATGGCACGTACACAGTGACACCTTCAGAGAACTTCAATGGCGATATTGCATTCACTTATGAGGTGAGCGACGGTGAGCTGAGCACGTCTAATGATATGACATTGACCGTTAATCCGGTGAATGACATTCCAATTGTTGCTCCAGGAATGTACCACATCGAAGAGGATGGCAGCATCCTGTTCACTCAAGAAGATCTATTGAGTGCTGCAATTGATATTGATGGCGACGACCTAAGCGTTACCAGCATCAATTACTCTGGTGATGAAGGCACAGTAACCGACAACGGCGATGGCACGTTCAGCTTCGTTCCTGAAGAGCACTTCAGTGGTGATCTGCAGTTCAGCTTTACTGTGACAGACGGTACGGATGAAGTTGAACAAGACATTAATGTTCACATTGAAGCAGTTGCTGATGCGCCTGACTTAGTTATCACGGATGGTGATGGTGTTAACGTCGACGACCAGGCGATTTTGGTTGAGCCAGGCGGTATTGTTGAACTGAACATTGCTGCGGCACTTGTCGACCAAGACTTGTCTGAAACACTCACTGTTACAGTAGATGGTGTGCCAGAAGGTTCGGTTATTCAATACGATAACGAAGGCGTTCTGAATGACCAAGAGAACGGTATCACCAGTTACAACGACACTGAAATCACAGTAACGTTTGAAGGTGAGACGGCTGGCTACCAAAACGCTGCGGGTTACTACAAAGTAGACGAAGACGGCAACATCACAGGTGTTGAAGTTGTTTACGAAAACGCATCACAAGTTGGTGGTGGCGGCGACCTTGTTCCAGGGCAAGATCAATTCAGCTTCCAAGTCGAGGAAGGCGAAAGCTTTAACCTGTTCTTAATTCCAAACGGACATCAGCACAACGACTTTGATGTGATGCAAGACGGTCAGTACGAGTTCCGTGCTGAGGATGGTTCGCCTGCGAACATGGATACGGTTGATCCTCAACTTGTCTTTGTGGCTGCTGATGGAACCGAGACAGTGATTCAAGGCCAAAATGGTGACGCGATCTTCCATGGTGGTTCAAGCTCTCAGCTAAACCAAGATGGTATCGAACATACTCGTACTACGGTTAATGAAGACGGCGAGCTGGTTTACGGATTTGAAGATTTGTATGGCGGCGGAGATGCTGACTATTCTGACTTCAACTTCACAATCGATGTCGGTGAAGTGAACAGCCAAATCTACAGCGGTGAAGTAACGGTTGGCCCTGATGGTACGGTGAACTTACCAACAACGGCTATCGAAAATGCGTTACAAATCCAGTTACCAGAAGACTTCAATGAGCAGCTTGAAGTTCATGTAACCGCAACTGCGACAGAGTTATCGAATGATGATTCTGAAACGGTATCTCAAACCATCTACATTAACGCGACAGGCGCGCACATTGAGCACGCACCTGAAGCACTTCCGGTTTCTGCAACGGTTGAAGAAGATGGTTCAATCATCATTACGCAAGAAGACTTATTGGCTAATGCGCGTGATTTAGATGGCGATCAGTTGACGGCTCTGAATTTAGCAACCGATGATGAGAGCGTTACGATTACCGATAACGGTGATGGTACGTACACATTAACGCCAGATGCTGATTTCAATGGCGATGTGAGCTTTACGTTTGATGTGTCTGATGGTGATGATGTTGTCTCTACCAACCTTGAGTTAACAGTTTCACCAGTAAATGACGGTCCAGAAGCACAAGACCACGCATTCACAGTCGGCGAAGATGGCGTGTTAACGTTCAATGACCAAGACCTATTAACAGGTGCAACGGACATTGAAGGGGACGACCTAAGTGTTGAAGGTGTAACTTACACTGGCGCAGATGGTGTCCTAACCGATAATGGCGATGGCACCTACAGTTTCGCGCCGAATGAAAACTTCAATGGCGATGTGAACTTCTCGTTCAATGTATCAGATGGAACCGATACGGTAACCGCTAACATTGATGTGAGCGTGACGCCAGAGAATGATCCTCCGGTTGCGGGTAGCACGTCTTACACGGTTCATGAAGACAACTCTATTACGATCAGTAACGAACAATTGCTAGCGAACTCTTCGGATATCGAAGGCGAAGTCGCAATTGATAACGTGACTTACAGTGGTAGCGACGGTGTTCTGGAAATCAACGGTGACGGCACATATACCTTCTCTCCAAACGAGAACTTCAATGGCGAAGTTAGCCTAGATGTTGTCGTGACGGATGAAGATGGTGCGACTGAAGCAACAACGGCGGGCATTACAGTCCTTGAGGTGAACGATCCGCCAGTTGCTGGCCCAACGTCATACACCATCGATGAAGATTCAGTACTGACTTTCAATGAGTCTCAAGTTCTGTTGAACGCTTCTGATATTGAAGGTGATGTTGAGCTTGTTGAGATCAACTACGATGGCCCAGACGGTATCTTCTCAATCAATGGTGACGGTACATGTAGCTTCGCTCCGAATGAAAACTTCAACGGCCAAGTGCAGTTGGATGTGACCATTCAAGATGAAGACGGCGCTCAAGTTGATACGTTTATTACGGTTGATGTATTACCAATCAACGACGTGCCAGTATCAGGCGACCTGGCATACAGTGTTGAGGAAGACGGTTCGATTACCTTGAGCCAAGAGCAGCTTCTTTCTCAAGCAAGCGATGTAGACGGAGACGACCTTACTGCTTCTAACTTGATTGTTGATGGAGACGCGACGGTTGTTGCTAACGATGACGGCAGCTTTACCGTTACGCCAGATGCGAACTTCAATGGTGACATTGACCTAACGTTCGACATTAGCGATGGTACAGATACGCTGGTTGCGACGGCTGACCTAACCGTTAACCCAGTCAATGACCTTCCACAACCACAAGATCAAACGTTCAGCATCGGCGAAGACGGCATCTTGAACTTCACTGATGAAGACTTGCTGACAGGTGCGACTGACATTGATGGGGATGACCTGTCGGTTGAAGGCGTTACTTACACAGGTGCGGATGGTGTTCTTACTGATAATGGCGATGGAAGCTACAGCTTTGCGCCAAACGAAAACTTCAATGGTGATGTGAACTTCAGTTTTGATGTGTCAGATGGCACGGATACAGTTCAAGCCAACATTGATGTCAGCGTGACACCAGAGAACGATCCACCGGTTGCAGGTAGCACGTCTTACACCGTTCATGAAGACAACTCAATTACCATCAGTGACGAACAGTTACTTGCTAACTCTTCTGACATTGAAGGTGATGTGGCAGTCGATAGCGTGACTTACACTGGCGCTGACGGTGTCTTTGAAGACAACGGTGACGGTACTTACACCTTCTCACCAAACGAAAACTTCAACGGCGAAGTTAGCCTTGATGTTGTCGTAACTGATGAAGAGGGCGCAACTGAAGCGACCACCGCGGGTATTACTGTACTTGAGGTGAACGATCCACCAATCGCAGGCTCAACCAGCTACTCAGTCAACGAGGACGAAGTTATCACCATCAGTTCAGAGCAACTGTTGGCAAACGCTTCTGATATCGAAGGTGAAGTGGCGATTGATAGCGTTAACTACACAGGTTCAGACGGTATCTTTACCGACAATGGTGACGGAACATTCAGCTTCGCACCTAACGCTAACTTCGATGGCGACGTAAGCCTTGATGTTGTCGTTACTGATGAAGAAGGCGCAACCGTAGCGACTAACGCAAGCATTGATGTTCTGCCTGTTAACGATGCTCCGGTATCGGGCGACTTGGCGTACAGCGTGGACGAAGATGGCTCAATTACTTTGAGCCAAGAGCAATTACTTGCTCAAGCGAGCGATGTTGACGGCGATGACTTAACAGCGGCTAACCTGACCGTTGGTGGTGATGCGGCAGTTACTGCAAACGATGATGGTAGTTTCACTATCACGCCAGATGCGAACTTCAATGGCGACATTGATTTGAACTTCGACATTACCGATGGTGATGCGACGCTGCAAGCAACGGCTGACCTAACGGTTAACCCAGTTAATGACTTGCCAACAGTCGGTGAGCCACAATTTGTGACTCAAGAAGACACCAGCTTTACCTTTACTGAAGAACAACTGCTGCAAAATGCGGGCGACATTGATGGCGACAACCTATCGGTTGAAAATGTTGCTTCAGATAGCGGTACTTTGGTTGATAACGGCGACGGTACTTACACATTCGCACCGAATGAAAACTTCGACGGCAATGTAAATGTGACGTTCGACGTGAATGACGGTACAGCGACAGTACCAGCAGAAGCGACGATTGATGTTCAATCTGTGGTTGATATGCCAGAGCTGTCGATTGCGTCTGACCTAGTGATTGCTTCAGACAACTTCGAGTCTGGCTCAAACGGTTGGAATACCGGTACTGAAAGCTCACAAGGCTTCGAATCAGGTGACATGCTAGGTCGTATTGGTGGCACTGGTGGCGATGAAGCTGTCAGCAAAACTTACGACATTCCAAGTGATGTGAGCGAAGTTAATATCTCGTTCAACTTCTACGAAATTGATTCTTGGGATGGTGAGTCGTTCCAAATCTTTGTCGGCGGCGAAGAGCTAACGACATTAGATAATTCTGCGTTCCGTACTCAAGATGGCACAACAACGCTTTACGATTCAGAAGGAAATGAAGTCGGCGAAGTGGTTCACGGCGTATCACAAGGTGAGGGCTTCAGTGGTTGGAATGACCAAGCACATCAAATCAACCTAACGGTACCAGTAGAAGACGGCCAACTTGAACTTGGCTTCGGTTCAACCCTGAATCAAAGCGTCGATGACGAGGCGTTTGGTATCGACAACATCGAAATCACAGTGTCTGACGCGGATTACCAAATCATTGGTACTGAAGACACACCTGTACCACTTGATATTGATGCAGCTCTAACAGATACCGATGGCTCAGAAAACCTTGCTATCTTGATTGAAGACGTGCCAGAAGGCAGCTCGCTTTCTGCAGGTACCGATAACGGTGATGGCACTTGGTCATTGCAACCAGGCGAGCTAGAAGGGCTAGAGTTTATCCCTTCAGGTGACTTCAATGGTGATGTGGTTCTAACTGTGAATGCAACATCAACAGATGTTGATACCGGTACAACCGCAACAGCTACGCAAGACGTGACGATTCACATCTCACCTGCGAACGATGCTCCAGAAGTTGACGGTGATATTAGTGCCGTTACAGCCGAAGATAACAGCATCACGCTAACTCAAGAGCAGTTGCTAGAGCACGCTGTCGACATTGATGGTGATGACCTATCAGCAATCAACCTAACCACCAATGATGAAAATGCGACCGTTCAAATGAACGACGATGGCAGTTTCACCATTACACCGAGTGAAAACTTCAACGGTAATATCGAATTTAGTTACGATGTAACCGATGGAGAAGACATGGTCGCGGCTGGCCTAGACTTGACGGTAACACCTGTCAATGATGCGCCAGAGCCACAAGACCAAGCATTCACTATTGGTGAAGATGGGGTTCTTAACTTCACTGACGCTGACCTGTTAACGGGTGCGACGGATGTTGAAGGTGATGACCTAACAGTCGAAGGTGTGACATACACTGGTGCTGATGGTGTGCTTACCGACAATGGTGACGGAAGCTACAGCTTTGCGCCAAACGAGAACTTCAATGGTGATGTGAACTTCAGCTTTGATGTGTCAGATGGCACGGATACGGTTCAAGCCAACATTGATGTGAGCGTGACGCCTGAGAACGATCCACCAGTGGCGGGTAGCACGTCTTACACTGTGCATGAAGACAACTCAATCACGATCAGTAACGAACAGCTATTAGCCAACTCTTCAGATATTGAAGGTGAGGTTGCGATTGATAGCGTGACTTACACTGGCAGTGATGGTGTGTTCGAAGACAACGGTGACGGCACTTACACCTTCTCTCCAAACGAGAACTTCAATGGAGATGTGAGTTTAGCGGTTGTTGTTACCGATGAAGAAGGGGCAACAGAAGCGACTACCGCGGGAATCACTGTACTTGAGGTGAACGATCCGCCAATCGCAGGCTCAACCAGTTACTCAGTCAACGAAGATGAAGTTATCACCATCAGTGCAGAGCAACTGTTGGCGAACTCTTCTGATATTGAAGGTGAAGTGGCGATTGATAGTGTTACTTACACAGGCGCTGACGGTATCTTTACTGACAACGGCAACGGCACATTCAGCTTTGCACCGAACGCAAACTTCGATGGCGATGTTAGCCTCGATGTAGTGGTGACAGATGAAGACGGTGCGACAGTAGCCACCAGCGCAAGTATTGATGTTCTTCCAATTAACGATCCACCAGTATCGGGTGACTTGGCTTACTCTGTGGATGAAGATGGTTCAATCACGCTAAGCCAAGAGCAACTGCTTGCTCAAGCATCGGATGTGGATGGCGATGATCTGACCGCAAGCAACTTAAGCGCAGGCGATAATGCAACCGTTGTTGATAATGGCGATGGCACCTTTACGGTAACGCCAGATGCGAACTTCAATGGCGATATCGACCTACGCTTCGACCTTTCTGATGGTACTGAAACGGTTGTTGCAACGGCTGACCTTACTGTGAATCCAGTGAATGACATCGCAGTTGTAGAAGATGTCGCTTACACCATTGAAGAAGACGGTTCGCTTACCTTTACGGACGAGCAACTGCTAGCAGGTGCTTCTGATATTGATGGTGATGAGCTTTCAGTTGCCGACGTGTCTTACACTGGCGCAGAGGGTGTGTTCACCGACAATGGCGATGGCACTTACACCTTTGCACCGAACGAGAACTTTAACGGTGACGTAAGTCTGGACTTCTCAGTATCTGATGGTACAGAGACGGTTGATGCAAACATCGACGTAACGGTAACAGACGTTAACGATGCACCTGTAGCAGGCGCAACGTCTTACCAAATGAACGAAGATGGCACCATCACATTGAGCCCTGAGCAGTTGATTGCTAACAGCTCCGATGTGGACGGTGAAGTGTCGCTTGATAGCGTGAGCTACTCAGGTGCAGACGGTATCTTGGTTCAAAATGAAGATGGTTCGGTAACGTTCGCACCAAACGAAAACTTTAACGGCGACATCAACCTTGATGTGACGGTTATTGATGACGACGGTGCTACCGCTCAAACCACCGCTGGTATTGAAGTTATTGCAGTTAACGACGCACCAGTGGCCGGAAACGTGGCTTACTCGGTTGATGAAGATGGTTCAATTACGCTATCTCAAGAGCAGTTGCTGGCTAACGCATCCGATGTTGATGGTGATGCACTGACCGCAAGCAACCTATCCGCGGGTGACAATGCAACCGTAACAGCAAATGAAGATGGTTCATTTACTATCATGCCGGATGCTGATTTCAACGGTGACATTGATTTGAGCTTCGATGTGTCAGATGGCCTTGAAACTGTTCAAGCTGGCGTCGACCTAACGGTTAACCCAGTCAATGACCTACCAACAGCAGAAGACCAAAACTTTACCGTTGAGGAAGATGGAACGCTAATCTTCACGGATGCAGACCTACTTGCAGGTGCTGCAGACATTGACGGTGATGACTTGTCTATCATGGATGTGTCTTACACGGGCGCAGAAGGTGTGTTCACTGATAACGGTGATGGCACTTATAGCTTTGCTCCGAACGAGAACTTCAATGGCGATGTAAACCTTGGCTTCACAGTGACTGATGGCACTGAGACAGTCGATGCGAATATTGGTGTGACGGTAACGGATGTTAACGATGCGCCAGTAGCGGGTTCTACGTCTTACCAAATGAACGAAGATGGCACCATCACAATCAGCCCTGAGCAGTTAATTGCTAATAGCTCTGACGTTGATGGCGAAGTGTCGCTTGAAAGCGTGACTTACTCAGGCTCTGACGGCACCTTGGTTCAAAACGATAATGGGTCTGTGACCTTCACGCCAAACGAGAACTTTAATGGTGATATCAGCCTAGATGTGGTCGTGACCGATGATGACGGTGCAACGGCAACAACAACGGCAGGTATCGAAGTTCTGGCTGTGAACGATGGACCTGAATCTGAGGATGTGAAACTAACCACAGCCGAAGACAGCACCATTCTTATCACACAAGACATGTTGTTAGCTCAAGCTACCGACATCGATAACACCGCAGACGAGCTGTCGGCTTCTGGTCTACAAATCGACCCTAGCTTGGGTGAGTTGCTAGATAACGAAGATGGTACTTGGTCATTTACACCAAACGAAAACTTCAATGGCGATGTGCCAATGACGTTTAACGTTAGCGATGGCCAAGAGACAATTTCAGTCGACGGCAACATCGATGTTACGCCAGTGAATGATGCACCTGAAGCGCCAATGATTGAGATGCAAGGCGAAGAAGATGTGGTCATGGTGATTGACCCGGCTTACATCGCGGATCAAGTGACAGACCTTGATGGCGACGAGATCAGCATTGAGAGCATCACAGTTCGAGCTCCAGCGAACGCGACCTTAACTCAGCAACCAGACGGCATGTATCACTTAGTGACTACTCAAGACTTCAATGGCTTAGTAGAACTCGGTTATCAAGCGACTGACGGTGAAGAAGTGGTTGATGGCTCGCTGAATGTGGATGTCATTCCGGTTAACGACGCACCATTCAACGTCGGCAACGCAATGATGACCACCAACGAAGATGGCGCGTTCACCTTCGATGCTGGCGACTTGATGAACTTGTTCGGTGACATTGATACCGCAGACCTTGTTGTTTCTCGCATTATCACCGCAGACGGTGAAGATGGCGGAGAAGTTACAGACAACGGTGATGGTACTTGGACATTCACACCAACAGGCGACTTTGCGGGTGTTTCTGACCTACAAGTTGTCGTGAGTGACGGTGAGTTCGAAACGGTTCTCGATGTTCCTGTGTACGTACGTCCTGTCGCAGATGGCGCGGTTATTTCAACTGACCATGACGGTCCATTAGTCTTCGGCGAAGATGAAACGGGTCACTTGGGACTGAACGTTGGCCTAGTCGATGATTCAGAAACACTAAGTAACTTGGTGATGACAGGTTTCCCTGTTGGATTCGAGGTAACAGATGGTGTGAATACCGTGATGATCACCGAGCCGGGTCAATACATCGACCTGTTCGACTGGGATATCTCAAACATTCAAATGACGCCGCCTGAAGACTTCCATGGTGAGTTCTTCGTAACCGTAAGCGCAACAACGGTTGATTACGGAGATGAGCCGGAAGCGTTTGATGATGGTATCGATTCAGGTGATTTCGAAACTGTGGCGGGTGATTCCATCATCCTAACGGCGGACGACCTAATCGGATTGGCTGAGAATGTGGATGCTGACAGCGATGATGAAGTGAAACTGGTTCATCTTGCTGACCGCAGCCAAGGTGAGATTGTCGATAATGGCGATGGCACTTGGACGTTCACACCAGCACCAGGCTTCACGGGCGAAGCAGACATTGCGTACGTAGTTGATAAAGATGGCGTGCTTCATGATGAGCAAACTGGCGTAGTCGTGAAAGAAGGCGACTCACAAGAGAATGCAGCACCAGAAGTTAACAGCATCACAACGACGGAAATCGCAGCGGATGCAACCTTGTCGTTCACTGATGAAGACATGTTAGCGAACCTGAGCGATGCGGAAGGCGACAGCTTGAGCATTGAGTCAGTAAGCTTGATGGAAGGTCAGGGTGTAATAGAGAGCGATAACCAAGGTAACTATCAATTCACACCTGCTGAAGACTACACCGGAGATGTTCAAGTTGGGTTTATAGCGACCGATGGCGAAAATCGCATCGAAAGCTTCTTCAATGTGGATATCCAAGGCGGAGATGAAGCGGCGGCGAGTGAAGGTTATGCCATAGCTGATGATGGTTCACTAACTATCACGGATGCACAGCTGGTGGATGAGTTGGGCGTGAGTGATTCTGCACAAGTTGTTGATGTTGCAGACGCGAACGATGCTGGCTTCTTTGCTCAATCTGGTGACGGTGAGTGGACTTACTGGCCGAACGAAGACTTCGATGGCAACTTAGCGATGAATGTTGAAGTTAACGACGGCGGTGAAGTATCAAGTCACAGCTTAAGCATCCAAGTTGAAGATGATTCAGTACAAAGTGATGAACCACAAGTCCAAGCTGCTCAAGAAACAGAAGAGCAACAAGTGGAAGTGGCTCAACAAGCTGATGACCAAGCTCAAGATGCTGAAACTGAAGACAGTACAGCCGATGTAACCGCGGCACCGGGCGATACTATCTCTATCTCGATTCCAGATGAGGTGAGTGGTAACGAATCGGTTGATTACGCTGATATGTCTGGCTTACCTGAGGGCGCTACTGTGAGCAACGCACTGGATAACGGTGATGGTAGCTTCACAATCAGTGGCAACCTAGAGCAGCCTGTATCCGTTGAACTTCCAGAAGGTTATGAAGGTACTAGCGAGATCCAATTCCAAGGTTACGACGAATTGGGTAGCTCAATAGACGGTGCTAGCGGTTCTGTTGAAGTTGAGGTCGATGATCAATACACCATGCAAGGTTCTACGCAAGAACAGCAACCGGACATGGCGGGTATGGAATCTGGTGGCAGCGACTGGACAAGTTCAGGTGGTCAAGACCAAGGTGTTGACTTCACGGACGACTCTGGAAGCTTCGATTCAGATTCTCAAACTGGAACTGATCAAGGCAACGACTTCGACCAAAGCTCGATTTAATCGAGAGAGCTTAGTTTTAGTCTAAACCGACATTTAGTCTAAGCCAACAAGGAGATAGGGCAGCGTAAAGTTGCCCTCATTAAAGCCATGTAGAGTTATTGATACATGGCTTTTTTTAATTTTTTTGTTGTTTGTTTCGATAAATAAACTTGAGAACAGGTAAATATGTCCTTAATTATTAGAAGGGTCAGTTAGACAGGAGGGACGACATGTATCGTTATGTCAGTTCACCGCAAGCGTCGAAGTACATAGTGCCACCACCTCAACATCGAGAGTTGTCGAGTGTGGATGTGCCTGAGTCCGAATTAGAGATGCGAGAAATATTGAATAATTGGTTTGCTGATGGTTTAGCGCCCATTATTGAAAGTGAAGATGACTACATCTCTGCGAGCGATCACGTTCGATTTGAAAAGCTTAGCCGCACCGTTGGGATGTTGTTGAGAAACAAAGATTATTATTTTGCGGCTAAACGGATTTTATCAGTGTGGGAACAAGATTGTCTTGAAACCACTTATATCAATTATCTCATTTTGCGCAGTGAGCGAGTCACTTCTTTAAGGTAAGTTAATGGTGTGGCATTTGTCATTTTTCATTAGGCATTAGGCATTAGGCATTAGGCATTAGGGATTAGCGACTTAGGGTTCGTGTGCTTACGATTTTTTTATTTTTCTAACGAATCAGCAAACAAAAAGGGCAAGCTTGGAGGCTCACCCTAAAGGTCTTTGTTTTGGCTTAACGTTATTTTCAACTAATTCTCAACTGGGCTACGACTTACACCCAACCATCAAATTTGAGTCGTTTTTGAATTCTTTCGACCGCTTCTTTCTGCATTTGTCTAACACGTTCATTAGAAACATTCACATCCAACATTTGTCCGACCTCAGACAGCGTTTTCACCTTGTTATCAAAGAAACCAAAACGGTGGATGAGCACCTTTTGTAATTTTGGAGGAAGTGTATAGATGATTTGTTCTAGAGCTTGGGTAAAGGATTGATCCTCACAATCTTGTTGAGGGTCTGGGATATATTCACTTTCGCATTGATCAAGCACCATAGGCGCATGGCTAGTTCCAACCGTTGTCGTCACGTCAATAAACCCGCTTAACGCCACCAGTTGATCGACGCGTTCGGCCTTTACACCTGAACTGTCTGATAGCTCAGAAATTGAAACCTCTTTACTCATTTTTTTGCTTGCATCGAGCTTTTTTGAGGCGAGGCTGTTTATTTCTTTACACACGTGGGCTGGCAATCGAACGGTTCGACCCGTGTTCATGAGTGCGGCTTCAATGTTTTCGCGGATCCACCAAACAGCATAGGTTGAAAAACGATAGCCTGGTTCTGGATCGTATTTGTCGATGGCCTTAATCAAGCCAATGTTGCCTTCCTCGATCAGGTCGAGCAGGGTGAAATTATTGCCTTTACGTTTTAGGTAACTCTTTGCGATTTTCACAACAAGGCGCAGGTTTGATTCGATCATGACATCACGCGCTTTTTTATCACCCGCGCGATTCAATTTTGCGTAATACACCTCATCTTCACGCGACAGCAGATCAATGCCAACAATATCTTTCAGATAATGAGCATAAGGGTCTGCACTGGTAGAAAATGATTCGGTAATGGGTGTTTCATCCGTGAGCCCCTGAAACGCAGCAAAACTATCGTTGTTCATTTCCTTGTCCTTATCTAGCCGACTGAACGTTTTAGTTTTTTTTATTATGCCACCAAGTGATTAACGCTTGGTTTCATTAGAGTGTAGATAACAATTTCTTCTTTACCAATAAATAAAATGCAATTTCGTATGTTTATGTCACAAAAAGATCTACAAATATTTAACTATTTTGCATCTCATCAAGTGTGTTGGTTTTTCGTTTAAAACATTAAGACGGATAGTTTATAAAGCATGTGTTATACATCGGTTTATCTAGATAAATGACGTGAATTTATAGGTGTGGGTTAGAACTATAATTGAGAGGAGAAATGATGAGAAAAATGTTAAGAGTCGAGGTTCAATGTTTCCAAGCACCTCAACTCTTTTAGCTGTGTCGGCTGTTAAGTATCGCCATGCACGTTTTAATTCTATCGACTAATAAGTGCTAAGAACCTCATCGATTTGCTGATTAATGATCTTCATTTCGCTGTAGATAACCGAAAGATCATCATCTTGCGGCGCAAGCTTATTGAGTGTGTTTTGTTCTACTCTTTCCAATGCAACTGTGGCCGTTTCTTCACCAAAGCTGGCTAAAATGCCTTTTAAGGTGTGCACGGTAAAATGAAGCTTGCCCCAATCTTGTTGTTGAACCAACTCTTCGATCTCTTGTAGCGAATTGCCATGGTCTTCTTGATATGTAGACAAAACGGCGTAAATGACGTCTCTGTCATTGTCTAAATAGGCGTTTAAAGCATCAAAGTCTAGCATGTGGACTCCTGTCGGCTGAATGTTGAAAATGGGCTAGGCGGCTTAGTGGAAAAACCATACCTTGATGAATCACTAATCCATTGATTCCATTTTGGAGGAAGTTCTAACTGTAAGATTTCTTCTAGATAGTCGTCGCTAAGTTTCTCATCTATATGAGCTTTATTGACGGCGTATATATAGTCAAGTTTGGCGGCAACTGAATATGGGTAACTGTGAATGTAGTCCTTTATTTCTTGGATCGAACCCAAATTTTCAATGTTTATACACGTTGAAGGGTCGACATTTTTGGACTCAAGTTGGTGATTTATGGCTTCTCCACGAGATTTGAGACATTCCACTGTTAAATGATAAAGAGAGTACTCACCAAAGTGGGCGAGCATGGGTAATAACTGAGTGAGCAAATAAGTCGGTTGGCTGTGGAAATTGTTCGCTAACAGTGTCGAAGCTCTAATCACTTTTTTGTGGGCAATCTGAGGGCTATTTTCGATGAGCAATATGCTGCTCTGAAATAGGGCAAGGCTGGCCAAAACTTGCTGCTGTTGTTTTACCGGAAGTTTCAGGTTTACCAACTCGGTGAATTGGTTGGCGTGCTCAAGCAAAATACGTTTGTACTTTAGTTGCGTCTCGCGCTGATACGTTGCTTTTAAGGAATTAAAGTGCGCACCAATGGAATGGATGACATCAATGTCAGCAGCTGAAATGTGGGTTGCATACATCTCACCTAACTTTATGATCATATGTGTGTTATCTGCGTTCTCAGCTAAGTCGATGGCCCTGATTGCACGATGGCTGATGCTGGGAGTCATCTCAAATGCACGAATCGCTAATTTAAGAGCAGGCAGCAGCATTTTATGTTTTTCATAGATACAGCTTAAGCAGTCAATCACGCTCAATGAGAGTGGCTGTGCTATTAGAAAATTGTGGAGCTTATCTATGGCTAAATTTGGCTTGCCTAAGCTGTCGAGAATCAGCGCCTCAGCCACCAATTTGGTTGGGTGCATGTTGGTTTTGGAGTTGTTAATGACGCTAGAGAGTAACTGCCATTTCTTACCTGCAATTAAATGTTCAATCAATGTCGCTTCGAACTGAACGCTAGTACCATTAGGGGAGATCGCCAAAGCTTGAGCTAATCTCTCTTGACTGGCAATGGGATACAAATCATTCAGTTGGGTGAGTTTCTTTGAAACGGACACGGCACTTTGGATCTTTTTACCCAACGTTTGAGTATTAATCGGTTTAGAAACGAAGTGGTGTGCTTCACCTGAAAGGGCGGTTAATACTGTTTCCTGACGCATATCCCCAGAGAGCAAGATTGTCGCCACAGTATGATCGATGAGGCGGTTTCGATACAGAATGCCCAACAGCTCAAAGCCAGTAAAAGACTGTTCTAAGTGGTAGTCAATGAGGAGTACATGAAAAGAGTGTGTCTCGACCGCTTTAATTGCTTTTCGATAGTCGGTCGCAATAAAAATACAGTCGCGCGAAACTCCCAAACTAGCCAGTTGCTGCTTAATAAGTATTGTTGCGCTTTTAGAGTCGTCGACGATCAAAATTCGAAGGTCTGTTGGTAAGGTCAAATCCATTTTCCTTAATACCAAATGTTATTTTTTAATTTAGGAGTCAAGTTGCACATTGTCAAGGTGCCTATATCACATACAAACACTCAATAAACTATTGGTAATTAAAGAGTATTAGATAACATTTATGAAAGCCTTCAAACGCAGGTGACTTTTACCTGATTTTAGTGGGGTTATACGTGTTTTAGAAATAAAAAAGAGGCAAGCCGATAAGCTCACCTATCTGTTTTATTGTTCGAGTTTTTATTCGAAATGTTGTTCTTTGCTTGAAGTTTTATTTACCGAAACTCTAGCGTTAATCACGCATGTTTAGAATCAATACTGCCGCTAGAGCCAAGAACGCCGTCATCATTAAGAACACATCGTTGTAAGCCATGATGGCTGCGTCACGTTGCATTGTGCCGAGCAAACTTGCTTGTGCTTGTTGCATCGCAGTTGCGGCATCACTTCCTGACTGAATGAAAAACGCTTGTTGTTGCTGAAGCGTCTGCCAACCAAGTTGACTCACTGAAGGTAGCGACTCCTTGATGTGTGCTAAGTGCTCACGGGTTTTGTTATCCAATAGCGTAGCGATAATCGCGATGCTGAAAGCGCCCCCTAAGTTCCGCATTACGTTGGTTAACGTTGATGCGTCTGGCGTGTCCATTTTGCTGATGTTCTTCATGGCAACCAAAGACAGCGGAACCATGATGAACGGACTACCAATAGCACGCAGAACCATAGATAAAATCAGCTGTTGCCCGCCAAAATCGATTGTCATGTGTGTATTTACGTAACAACTAAAACCGAACATCGCGAAGCCAAAGGTAACCAAGTACTTAGGCTTAATGATCTGTGTTAGCTTTGGCACAATTGGGAATATCAGAAGCTGTGGGAAACCCATCCACATTAGCACTTCACCAATTTCCATCGCGTTATATTGCTGAATTTGAGTGAGATACATCGGTAGAACATAGATAGAGCCGAGCAATGCCATTCCTAGAATCAAATAGGCGATACAAGACATCGCAAATTGCCCATCCCGCAATAGCCGCAGGTTAACCAATGGCTTCTTGTGTTGGAGTTCGTTTATCACGAAGTAAACCAAACTCACCGCCGACACGATACTCAAGCCAATAATAAAGCTCGAACTGAACCACTCTTCACGGTTACCTTCTTCTAACACCACTTCCAAACAACCTAGCCCTAATGCCATGGTGGCGATACCAAACCAATCGGCTTTTTTCAGCGTGCCAAGGTCGAGCTTTTCATCGTCCAAGCCATATCGGATCATGGTGATCACAAGCAAAGCTGGCGGAATATTGATGTAGAAAATATAGTGCCACGAGAAGTTCTCCGTCAGCCAGCCACCAAAGGTAGGGCCAATCGATGGAGCAAAGGTCGCGGTTACACCAAACAGTGCCATACCCACAGCACGCTTGTTGACCGGCAATAACTGAATCACCAGCGAGAAAGCAAGCGGGATTAGAGCACCACCACTGAAGCCTTGCATCGCGCGGAACACGATCATCGAGGTCATGTTCCAAGAGAACGAACACAACAAAGATGAAATGGTGAAAATGGCTGTCGTCCACGTGATATAACGGCGTTTACCGAGCGCTTTAGAAAGCCAACCACTGAGTGGGATAGCGATCATCTCTGCGACTAGGTAAGACGTAGAGATCCACGAGCTTTCATCCAAGGTGGCTGATAGCGCACCTTGAATATCTTTGAGAGACGAGTTGGTGATCTGAATATCCAAGATCGCCATAAACGCGCCAATCAAGCCGCCAAATAGGGCGATCCAATGGCGTCTCGAAACCTCGTCATCATCATTTGTTTGGGTGACAACACCAGCGTTACTCATGGTCTAGCCTCGTTTATCGATGGTCGCTACCACAGACAAACCAGGAAGCAGTCGACCTTTCAACTCTTGCTGATCTGGAATAGTAATTTTAACCGGTACACGTTGAACGATTTTAGTGAAGTTACCGGTCGCGTTTTCTGGTGGTAGGAGCGCAAATTTAGCGCCAGTCGCAGGGGAGAAACTGTCTACCACACCTTCAAGAGGCTGCCCCGGGAACGCATCCAACTCTACTTCAACCGTCTGACCTTTGTGAATACCACTTAGCTGTGTCTCTTTGAAGTTGGCTTCAATCCACACTTGGTTGTTTGGTACCAAGCTCATCAGTGGTGCGCCTGCTTGAATCAGCAAGCCTTCACGTACGCTGCGTTTACCAATCACGCCATCTGCTGGCGCGTAAATTTTGGTGTAATCAAGGTTAAGCTGTGCTTGATCTCTTTGTGCTTGAGCTTCAGTCACGGATGCGTTTGCTTGTTCGATTTCACTCGCAATCACGATTAGCTGATCATTACTTGCGACGAGGTTTGCTTTTGCTTCTTCAAGTTCTGCTTGGGTGACTTTTTGTTGTGCAACCATGCTATCGACTTCATCTTGAGACGCGTAGTTACGCTTTAGTAAGCTACGAGAACGTACCACTTGTTGAATCGCGCGTTCGTATTCAGCTTGTGCAGAATCAACGCGGCTTTCTGCTTGATTGATCTTGCTACGTTGTAACGTTTGTTGTGCCACTAGATTTTTGACGTCTGATTGCACGACGCTTAAATGGGCGTTTGCTTGAGCGAGTGCTGACTGGTAATCACGGTCATCGATTTGAACCAGCAAATCACCTTCTTTAACCGATTGGTTATCACTCACATAAGACTTAACAATATAGCCAGAGACCTTAGGGCTAATATTCGTGATGTCGCCTTGTAGGTAGGCATTGTCGGTAGATTCAAAGTACTGGCCATAGCCGTACCAGTATCCAGCACCGGCTAAACCCAATGACAGCATGATCGCAGTAGCAATAAGCGGAGCTTTTTTACGTTTTTTTGTGCTTACTGTTTGCGAAGCGTTGTTGTTCTCTGTCATTTTTTCTTTCTCATTTTGTTTTTATTTAGATGTAACGAATTGTAAATGAATTCGATTGATTGATAAGATAGGAAAAAAGGGAAACACTGTTGCAAAAATCTAACTAATGGCGCTTTGGGAGAAGTACGATGGACTTAAATGCTGTGACTGTTTTTACACAAGTTGTTGATTGTGGGAGTTTCACGCACGCAGCTGAAGCATTGAACATGACCAAGTCGACCGTCAGCCGAAAGCTAGACGAGCTGGAACAGCATCTAGGTGTGAGGTTGATCACTCGTTCGACACGAAGTTTAGTCTTAACGCCAGAGGGTGAGCGCTTTTATCAGTCGAGCATGCAGATGCAAGAGATCATGAACCAAGCTGAGCTAGAGGTTTCAGCCAATCAGGATTTGATCCGAGGGCAGTTGAATGTTGTGTTGCCTGTCGAATTGGGGCATCAAGTATTAGCCAAATACATCCACAGCTTCCTAAAAGAGCACCCAAACGTGACTTTGAACTTAGAACTGTCGAATCGAGAAGTCGACATCATTGCGGAGGGGATCGATCTTTACGCACAAATTGGTGAGCTAGTGGACTCGAGCTTGGTTTCTCGCTACCTCACAACATCAAAGCGTGTATTGGCAGCCAGCCCTGAGTATTTAGAGCAGTTCGATGACGTCTCTTCACCCGATGATCTTGAACCGCCATTCAGAATGATTGAGGTGGTGAACAAGGCCGCGCGTCTACCCAAGTGGCATTTACAATTAGAAGGCGGAGAGTCGATTTTGATCGATCTACCGTGTCAGTTGCGGGTGAATACCATCACGGCATGCCTAACAGCGTGTGTAGATGGGCTCGGCTTGGCGGTGCTTCCTGAATTCATTTGTCGGGAACACTTTAAGACAGGTAAGCTGATTCGTCTGTTACCTGAATATGAGATGCCAGAAGTTTCAGTAAGCCTAGTGTATGCAGACAAGCAGTTGATGCCGAAACGTAAAAAGGTCTTTATCGACTATCTACTGACTGCTTTTCAAAATAGAGCCAATCAAATAACGAAATAAAGGCATATTGTATTGGGAGCAACAGAAGGAATCGGCTGCCTAACTGTTGATTAGTTGTAATTCATTGACAATGACCAATAACATTGAAAAGAGAAAAACGAACTTGTTAACAAGTTCGTTTTTTTCTGATTGCTAATGTAGTTGTAGGCTAAGTACCGAACTAGCTCTTTTTCTCTGTGTACTCTAGATACTCATTGTTGGAAGTGAGTTGCCCATCGAGAAGGACTTTACCTTTAGGCGATACCAAAGAAAGAGTTTGAGTTTCTGAGCCTTTGCTGAGTTGCTCGGCAGAGACTTTGATTTGATAACCGTGCGACGACAGGCCATAGCGTCGAATGAAGCTGACTTGGATGTGGTGTTTTGGCTCAGCACTTTGTTTGAGTAAGGTTCCACATTGAGTCTGGCTCAGGATCTCTTGTTTGACTGGCAGCCAAAGCTCACTATCGAGTGATTTGTGATCGAGTGCGATTTGCAGCTCTTGCCACGCAACTTGAGGTTGGTCATCAAGTAGAGATTGATAGGTGTGCTGCAATGGCGTGTCGGTAAACCATGCCGCATGACTTGCGAGCGGCAATGTGTAGATCAGTGCGGTTAACGAAGTAACTTTCATTATGATTCCCCGGCCAAGCGGTAACCAACGCCACGATGTGTTTCTATATTCAATGTTGGCAGCTTCTGGCGTAAGCGCAGTATGTGATTATCAATAGTTCGGGTACTAGGAAGAGCCTGATATCCCCAAATCTTATTGAGTAATTCATCTCGGTGAAACACACGACTTTGGTTCTGAACAAACAGTACCAATAGCTGAAACTCTTTAGGTTTTAGTGTTACAGGGCTTTCATCCAGATAAGCGATCCGTTCCGACAAGTTGATTTGGATATTCGCGTAAGTTAAGAGGCTCACACCTAACGGACGTAGCTGGGTAATGACTCGAGCGAGTAATTCGTCGTTCGAAAATGGTTTAGTCACATAGTCTTTGGCACCCGCCATTAAACCTTCAACACGTTGTTGAACTTCTACTTTAGCGGTCAACACAATCACAGGCAGCGCTTTGAGGAGCAACCAGTTTGGAAGGTGTTGCAAGCTGTCCCCATCTTCAAGCTGTCGATCCAGTATCACAAGATCGGCTCGAAACCATTTCTTACTGGCATTCTCTGAATCCTTCGCCCAAAGGCATTGGTAACCATTGGATTCAAAGAAGCTGACGAGGCCTTGTCCAAGCAGTTGGTCGTCTTCAATCAGCAGTAGGGTGTTCATAAGCAATTTCCAAAATACATCGGGTTGGGTTACGAAGAATAATGAGGCGGCCATTCGCTTGCTTCATCAAGTGCTCGACAATAGTCAGGCCAATGCCCATGTTATCCAGTTCGTGCGTTTCACTTGGCGTGACACCAGACATGAGCCGTTGTATCGGTGAAGGGAAGTGCCCCTCGTCTTGTACCTCAATCGTCAGCTTGTCACCGAGTTCGACCTTTACCAAAACCTCACCTTTACCATGTTGTTTGGCATTCTTGATTAGATTATCCAAGCAGATGGTTAGCCAGTAATAGGGAAGGTTCAGTTCAACTTCACGCGCTTCACATTGATAAGAAATATAGTGCTTTTCACAGACATGATCGAGCCACTCTTCTAATGAAGCGTTTTGCTTCAACAAAGGCTCTGACTGATCCGAACTTAGGTACACTTTGCTGTTTTCGGTGAGCTGAGAAAGCCTTTGATAGTCAGATATTAAACGCCAAACCGCACTTTGAGTTTCATCAGAAAAGTCATCGTAGCGATTTCTAAACATTTCGACGGTTAAGCCTAGGCTAGTAATAGGCGTGCGCAGTTCATGAGTAAGAAGCTGTAAAACGAACTGCCTCTCTTTTCGTTGTTTTGTTCTTAGGTATAAGACTCTAGCGAGCCCGGAAAGCAACGTTAGCAGCAATGTAAAGATCAACGTTTTCATGATCAGATTGTCATTGCTATGCTCGTTTAAGCACACGTTACTGTAACGAAAAGTACAGGTTTCACCTGCCAAAGATACCTCTTGTTGCTCTGCGATAGGTTGCCAAACATCTAAGGGAATAGCTTTCCAGCCTTGTTCGCCACTTAACCAAAGCACATCATCTTGTTGCCAAGCGCGGTATCCATTGAGCAGTGCTTCTCTGCCTTGTGCACTTAGGCTTTCTAGTTTGTTATATAAAGGGTGCTGAGGGTTGGTAAGACTCAAAAATGGGCGTATCTGCTCGGTCACATCTGGGTAAGCGGCTAAATAACGACCAGCAAAGCTGCCACCGGCAGGGTGACGTTTGGAGTGTGCTGCAAACCAAATCGAATCCAATGTTTGTTGCTGACACAGAGCGAGCTCGAACTCGATGGCTTCATGTAATGAAGGGTTACTGCTTTCAATCGCTTGGCAGTGATCTTGTATTGACGCTAACGCTGCGATGTCGTCCCAACTGAATTGGTTGAAATCAGGATAGCGGCTATTTTCATGGAGCAGAACTTTCGGATACTGAGCCAACTCTTGTTGAGATACTAAGAGTGGGGATGATTGCCAGCTCAGTTGATACAGAGTTTGCCACTTATCTTGCAAACTTTGGGCATTGACTAGGGTTGGGAGCCAAAAGATCAAGCAAAGAGCTAATGTAAACCTGCGCATCCAATCATTCTCGTTAAAAGTCGTGGGGCGAGTCTAAAGAGTTTTGGGCGCGATTTGTAACCTGAATGTCAACAAGTGTTCTTTTAACAACAAATTGTCGAGTGGGTCATGCTTTTAAATAATAAAGTACAAATACAGTAAGTATCATTTATTTGAAATAAAATAGATAATTGTGTACTTACTGTCATTATTGGGCGAAATGAGGGGACTATACTGGGCTCATACCTAATAAGAGGAACCATCATGAAACTCATCATCAAATCAGTATTGGCAATCAGTATTTTGGCTACAGGCTCTGCTCATGCGTTCGAATTAACCAGCAACGATATTCAAGAAGGTCACCCAATGGCAAAGACTTTTGAATACTCTAGTTGGGGTTGTGACGGCGATAATCAATCACCACAATTGATGTGGAAAGATGCGCCAGCAGGTACCAAAAGCTTTGCTATCACAGCTTATGATCCAGATGCACCGACTGAAAGTGGCTTCTGGCATTGGGTTGCGTTTGATATCCCTGCAACTGTGAACGAGCTACCTCGCGGTGTCGACATCTCTAAAGTCGGTGGCAAAGAAGGTCGCATTGATTACGGTACAGTTGGCTACGGTGGCGTTTGTCCTCCAGAAAAAGATGGTATGCACCGTTACCAGTTCACGGTTTGGGCATTACCAACGGACAAACTTAACCTCGACGAAAATACGCCGTCGGCTGTGGTTGGATTCACGTTGAACAGCATGGCTTTAGACAAAGCTAAACTGACCGCAACTTATACACGTTAATAGCTTATGTACGTTAATAGCTTATGTACGTTAAAGCTTATACACGTACATAATAAGTAAACAAGGGGATGAGATGAATCATCAATATCAAGTGACGATCTTTCGTGCAGAGCAGTTACAAAAACTGCGTAATGTGAGGATTCTATCCCCTAGTATCATTCAGATTATTACAGGCAGTAAGCGCCTGTTTTGGAAAGATTCAGCGGCAGAGCTCTCACATTCTGAGCTGTTGTTGTGTGAGGCATCAGCTTCACTAAGTTTTGAGAACATGCCCCACAAAGGGCGCTTCTTGTCGCGAGTGTTCAGCTTTCAATTCCAACCTTCTCAGGCGATGCTTGATTTAAGTGAGGAACGGTCGAATGATCTGGGACTGCCTACAGTAAAAGCGGATCGAAACTTACAAGACTCACTCAATGCTCTGTTCTCTTTTGATACACAGAGCATGAGCAAAGAGACTCAACAGTTTTGGTTGCAGGGCTTGTACCAGCAATTAGCTGAAAAAGGAGTGTTGCATCTATTGTTTGTCAGTGCCAACGTCTCGTTTAGCCAAAAGCTTAGCCATTATCTTTCACATTCACCAGATGAGAAACATCCGCTAGAGTCGGTGGCGGAGCGTTTTGCGATGAGCCGAGCGACGCTGATTCGAAAACTCAAACTGGAAGGCATGCAATATCGAGAGGTACTGGCTGAAGTTCGCTTGAGTCACGCGCTTTATCTGATGCAAAACGGACAGCAGAATGTGGCGATGTTGGCTCAGTCTTGCGGTTACCAATCGGAAGGGCGTTTTAGTCAGCGCTTTAAAGGCAAATTTGGTTTGTCGCCAAGTGAATACATCAAAACCGTCGTCAGCCATAGAGTCGCGAGCAAATAAAGTCGCGATACCATAATCATTCTGTTTGCCTAAACGCTCACTTTCTTATCTCGTGCTGCCAATGCCGCGAAAATCGTGCACGCAAAGGCAACAGATGCGATCAACAGAATCGGCACACTCCAAGAATCTGTCTGAGCATGAAGCTTACCCACCAGCGTTGGACCAGTGGCTGCCAACGCATAACCGATTCCCTGAGCCATACCCGACAATGATGCGGCTTGGCTGCTATTCGATGTACGCAAGCCAACAAAAGAGAGCGCGATAATAAATGTCGAGCAGTTGGCTAATCCAAACAGTCCCACCCAAAAGATCGCAAACTCAGGCAAATACAGAAGACCAATCAATCCAACAAATACACTCGATGCACATAAAGTGATGAGCCATTGTTGATTGTCACTTTTGGCTAAGAACGGCAGTAACAGCAGCCCCGGAACCATAGTCGAAAATTGCAGAAATCCATAAATGTAGCCCGCGTCGATTTCGCTGTAGCCAAGATCGTTCAATATCTGTGGCAACCAGCCAGCCAAAGAGTAGAAGGTAAATGAGTTAAGCCCAAGCGCTAACGTTACTTGCCACGCTACGCCGCTTTTAATCATCTGTTTCATCGGCAGAGGTTTGTCTTGTTGCTTGTTATTGCTGGCCGAAGATGAGCGTTTTCTGATTTTAGGCAACCAGATCATCAAAGCTAATATTGGAAATACCAAGTTCATTAACAGCGCTAATTGCCAACCCGTGATCGTAAATAAGGTTAGATTTGAAAACGGCACCATCAAACTTGAGCCTAACGTCGAACCGATGCCCATCGTAAAGATGTACAGAGAAGTCACAGTAGCGATGCGTGTCGGGAAGCTAACTTTCACTACTACAGGCAACAACACATTACCAATCGCGATACCAAGCCCGATCATCACCGTGCCGATATACAAGGTTGGGGTTAACCCAGCAGAGCGCAGTGTAATACCCGTAGTGATCAGAACTAAGCCTAATAACAGGCTAGGCTCTAGACCAATTCGTTGGGATATCTTGGTGACTAATGGTGAGAATAAGGCAAAAGTTAACAGTGGCAAAGCTGTTAAGAAGCCTGCAGCCGATGACGTAAGGTTGAGGCCTTCCATAACCTGAGAAAGCACAGGAGCCAAGCTCGTAAAAGGCCCACGAAGGTTAAGTGCTAGGAATAGAATCCCTAACATCACGAAAATGCTATTACGAAGAGAGGCGCTCATAGGTTGTTCTACTGTTTGCTTATGAGAAGACAGGCTAGCCTACAGATCATTGAATGATTACACAAATACCGTTTAAATAGGTTTACTAATGATTGAACCTGCGCAGTACGCGCTTAGCCAGAAAAGTCACCCATGACTGTATTAAATATCGACAAGCTCATCTCGGACTTCCCACTGCTTCAACAATTGATTGCATTGGAAGAAGTGGTTTGGTTTAACCCAAATGTGACGACTCTGGAGCGCGGTTTGCTTTATGTGGGTTTAGGCGAACAAGATATTCACGATGCGAGCATGAGGCTGCAAAGGTTTGCTCCTTATCTAGCCAAGGCGTTTCCTGAAACTCAAGCGACCAATGGCATCATCGAGTCTGAGCTTGTTGACATTCCATCTATGAAATCAGCATTGGGAGCACATTATCAGCAGCCAATAAAAGGGCGTTTGATGATGAAGAAAGACAGCCATTTACCGATTTCAGGTTCAATCAAAGCGCGCGGTGGTATCTATGAAGTACTAACGCATGCCGAAAAGCTTGCGATTGAAGCGGGGTTACTGTGTGAGAGCGATGACTATAGTAAGTTGCTCGAACCTGAATTCCGTGACTTCTTCCAACAATACAGCATTGCGGTAGGATCCACGGGTAATCTAGGCATGTCGATCGGTATCATGAGTGCCAAATTGGGTTTTACGGTCTCTGTTCACATGTCGGCAGACGCGAGAGCTTGGAAGAAAAGTAAACTGCGAGAGCACGGTGTTAACGTGGTCGAGTATCAACAAGATTATGGCGTTGCAGTAGAACAAGGACGGAAAGAAGCGGAGCAAGACCCGCGTTGTTTCTTCATTGATGATGAAAACTCACAAACACTGTTCCTTGGTTACTCTGTGGCTGGAGAAAGGCTCAAACAGCAATTTGAGCAACAAGACATTTCAGTAAATAAAGAACACCCATTATTTGTTTACTTGCCTTGTGGTGTGGGTGGCGGCCCCGGTGGTGTTGCATTTGGATTGAAGATGGCTTTTGGTGATCACCTGCACTGTATTTTTGCTGAGCCAACCCATTCGCCTTGTATGTTGCTCGGTGTTCATACCGGTTTGCATGATGAGATTGCAGTGCAAGATCTGGGTATTGATAACCTCACCGCCGCAGACGGTTTAGCGGTGGGTCGGGCTTCAGGTTTCGTGGGTCGCGCGATGGAGCGCTTGCTTGATGGTTATTACACATTAACCGATGAACGTATGTACCAATTGTTAGGCGAACTGAACCAAGTAGAGGGTATTCAACTTGAGCCTTCAGCACTCGCAGGCATGCCGGGTGTGATTCATGTTGAGCAGAATAGAGAATATCTTGATCGCCTAGAGATTGATGAGTCGACGCTAGCGAATGCAACGCATCTTGTGTGGGCGACTGGCGGAGGCATGGTGCCGAAAGAAGAAATGGCCGCTTACTTGGAAAAATCGTCGGTTTAGCCCTAAAGCGTTTATAAGCTAGCTGTTTGTAAACTAGGTGTTTATAAGTATAAGCTGTTGTAAATATCAGCGGTTAAAAGATAAGCCATGATAGAAGAGTGCTGTTTATCGGTTGAACGCACTCTTTTTTACTCCTAAATCCAGTCGTTATTCAAACAATAACTTGCGCAGATCGTTACCCGAAACACATATTTTATAAATTAGGCTTCTTAGATGTTCTAACTATCAGTTAGGTTGAGTGGCATTCAACTTGATAGGGATTTAGCAATGCAGACGGATAAAGTGATGCAGACAAGACACATAAACACACCAGAAAAATTACTCCAGCGTTTAGATGCGATTGGGGAGTCTTTGGAAGCATCGGGTAAGGCTCATGCTTTACTGGGATTGGGCTCGGTAGGTATTGAAACAGAACGACTTGATCAGTATTCAGATGTCGATTTTTTCGCGATAGTACAAACGGGGCACAAGCAGTATTTCTTAGACAGTTTGCATTGGCTATCTGATATTCACTCAATCGACTACGCAGTGAGAAATACCGTCGATGGCTATAAAGTTCTGTACGCTGACGGAATCTTTTGTGAGTTTGCAGTGTTTGAACCCCACGAGTTAGCGCACATTCCGTTTGCTGAAGGGCGTATTGTTTGGCAGCAACATGAATTTGATACACAGTGTTGTGTTTCACCAATAAAAGGGGAGACAGACACTAATTCCCAAGATTGGATCATTGGTGAGGCTCTAACCAATCTTTATGTGGGTATGTCTCGTTATAACCGAGGCGAAAAGCTGTCGGGCAGTCGGTTCGTTCAATCTTACGCACTCGATCGTTTGATCGATCTTGTGGATCAAACTGAACAGTCTGAGCCTGAATTCGTTGATGAATTTATGTCGGATAGAAGGCTAGAAGCACGCTTCCCTAAGTTTGCCCAATTGCTACCAACCTTTACCCAAGGCTACGAGCGCACCGCTGAATCGGCACTTGCCCAACTAGCATTCCTCAACACCCACTTCGCAGTCAACCAAGCCATGTGTGACCGAATCACTGAACTGTGTTCCAGTAAAGATTAAGCCTATAAACTGTTAATCTTAAACCTATTTTCTTGGTGTGCGTAAATAACAGTTGTCGCTCGTCTGTATTGTTGATAGGTTTTAACCATGAAATTTAATTCTGCTTCAACTTCAATTTTCTTTTGGTGGTGCTCTCAATAGAGCAGCACGGAATACTTACATTCTTTAGCTGCTGGACGGTAGCTAAGAATGTCATCAAAAATGTCGCCTCTTTTTATCTCCAGTAGCCTTTTTAACTTGGAGATACACCATGAATACCAACTCAAACAGCCATACCGACAGCAATAATATTGGCAGTAAGAACAATACCAACAAGCCTGAAATCATTCTGACTGGCGATAGAGCTACTGGGCCTTTGCACTTGGGTCATTACGTCGGTTCACTTAAACAAAGAGTCTCTTTGCAGCATATTCACGACCAAACGATATTGGTCGCTGACATGCAAGGGCTTACCGACAACGCCCATAATCCTTCGAAGGTTTCTTCCAACATTCTCAATGTAGTCGCTGACTATCTTGCGGTGGGTATCGACCCGACCAAGACCACGATTTGTCTGCAATCACAGTTGCCGGTGTTAGCTGAGCTCACCATGTTCTACAGCAATCTTGTTTCTATCGCTCGCTTGGAACGCAACCCAACGGTCAAAAGCGAAATTCAGAACAAGGAGTTTGGTCGCTCTATTCCAGCAGGCTTCCTCACTTATCCAATCTCACAGGCGGCAGACATCACTGCTTTTAACGCGACTTTAGTGCCTGTTGGCGATGATCAATTGCCGATGTTGGAACAAACCAATGAGATAGTAAGAAAGGTTAACTCGCTTGCTGGTAAACCAATCTTAAATGAATGTAGGCCGCTTCTCAGCAATGCATCTCGCCTCCCTAGTACTGATGGTAAAAGTAAGATGTCTAAATCGATGGGCAACGCCATTAATTTGGGTGCAACAGAGAAAGAGATCAGAGCTGCAGTCAAATCCATGTATACCGACCCAAATCATCTACGAATTGAAGACCCAGGCAAGGTAGAAGGGAATATCGTGTTCACTTATCTTGATGCTTTTCACACAGACGCTAACTATGTCAGTCAACTAAAAGAGCATTACCAAAGAGGTGGGCTAGGCGATGGACAAACTAAGAAAGTGTTGGAAGAGTGCCTGCAAGAGATGATTCGTCCTATTCGTGAAAGAAGAACTGAGTTGCTGGATGACAAAGCGCAGCTCATCGATATTTTGCGAAATGGTAGCGAAGTCGGTAGGGAAAGAACGCAAAAGGTATTGTTCGACGTAAAAGGCGTCTTTGGTTTGAATATTATCTAGCACTGGGTGCATGTAAATAAAGTCAATTAATTTGAATGCCGAGTACGATTGATTTATAAAATTAATTTTGTGAATGGAAATGAGGTTGTATGGCAACGCCTGATCTCAAATTCCAGCTTTCAATTTATGGTAATTAAATGAAAATTAACGTTTTATTCTCTATCTTATTTTCGGCTTTGGTTCTAATGTCTGGCTGTTCAGATGTTGTTAGCGATGAGTACTCGACTTATGCGCAAGCCAAACAAGAGCGATTGTTTGACAGAGGTTGGTTACCCGACATTTTGCCTAAATCTACCGTGAAGATTGAAGTGAATAACGATCTGGATGCGAATACTTCAGAAGGAAGCTTCATCATCAACAAGCCAGCATTGTCTGAATTTATTGGGAAACTAAAGCTGACTGAATCAACCAATCAATTTCAGTTTGTGGATGGCGAGAATGTTTGGGTGTTCAAGATTGGTGATGATAGTCTAGTTTCCTACACGCTCAGTAAGCGCAAAGGCTAAGTTCAGTAATTCCAACCTACATTTCTGTTATGAGTTATGTGGGTTGTCGAATGACATTGTTCACCTAACTGTGCCTAGTCACCGCCAATAAGCCCTTACCACTCTTAGTTACAGGAAGGTAATGATGGAAATCAGTCAGTTGGATCATTTGGTATTAACCGTGAAAGATTTACAAGTTACGGTCGACTTTTACCAACGGGTACTTGGAATGAAGCCTATCGAATTTGGCGAGGGCAGGTTGGCGTTGTCATTTGGAACGCAGAAGATCAATTTACACCTCAGAGGTAGCGAGTTCGAGCCAAAGGCAAGGCGTGTGCAGGTCGGTAGTGCAGATCTCTGCTTTATTACCAATATGCCAATTGCTGAAGCCACTGAACATATCAAAGCACAAGGCGTCGTGATAGAAGAGGGACCAGTACAGCGAACCGGTGCGACGGGAAAAATTGTCTCTGTTTATATTCGAGATCCTGATGGCAACCTCATTGAGCTCTCGAATTATTATTCTTAAGCACTAAACCCGTACGCTTTTGTTTACTCTTCAAGACCGTGACTGTTCGTGTTTACTCCGCTTATCACTGGATGTCGTCAGCCAAATAAAATACAATCGAACAATGTTTTATTAATTCGTGCTTTATCACTATGATGAGAAACTTACTCATATTCATCGTTAGCCTATTTTTCTTAACAGCTTGTTCTTCAACGAGTAATCATCAGCTAGACGACAATACATTGAGCAACGAAGACGCAATGTCGAAAAGCTTGGAAGAAGAGAGCAATATCGATGTTGCAATTGATACAAGTGCTGAGACCAACGTTGATTCTTCCCATGATTCAATCGTTAATCATCAACCACTCACTAACCTTGATTCAAATAAAGACACGATAGCTCACGCCAATGCAGAGCCAGAATCAGTGGAGCCTTCTCAAATAGAAGCGACAGAAACAACTGAAAGTGATGCTAAGAGTGGCGGTGAAAAAGGCATCGGAAGCTATGTTATTCGTCATAATAAACCGACTAAGACGGTGATTAAATCACTAGAGGGCGTGACAGATGCATTGAACGTCATGACGTTTGGGATATTTGCCACCGGTAACGGTTAAATCGTTAACTTAGAACCACAACCTAATAGATAGAATGAAACGTGAAGGCGAGCCAGATGGTTCGCCTTTTTTGATCTTCTAAATCTGGCCACCGTTCTTCCTAAGAATCGTGCTCACTTATCTGAGCGCTGAGTCAGGCGACGGTTAACGTAAATAGGAAATTATTCGTTCTGGAAGGGACTCGCCGAATTTACCCTGTTTGACTTGTTATATGCATCAAGGGTTCTAATACTCATCCCAAAGTAAGCAATGAAATCTAATCTTACAAAGACAAGCCTTATATTCACTTATGAGCATAGTAAGATGTTTGCTGTTAAGTCGGTTTGGGTTTAGTTATCAATATTCTAGGGAAGAAAAATGAAGAATAAGAGTGTGTTTTTAAGTGCCGCATTGGTGATGTTGTCAGCTCATGCAAATGCATCAGACGCGAACCATGAGTCTGTATCAGATGGAGTTATCGCAGAACAAAGAGCGAAGCTTTCTGAAAATACCCAAGGACAAGGTTTTGGACCGCAAGCTCCACGAGATTTGGGTTCATTAGAAGGTAAAAATACTAGGCTGTTCTCGGATGCCCCTGATTCAACAGCGATGAACTTATGTAATATTCACTTCCATAAAAATGCTGAGCATAAAGGTGGAGAGTTTACTCAATACGCTGGTAACGGTGATGGTAAGGGATTCCAGAGTGGCTTTAAATACACAGGCAAGCTGAGTTCTGCTGAGCTGAAACCATTTGAGGGCAAGGTTTGTCCGAGCGAGCATGGTTCTTTGCATTCGGGTGACACCATTGAAGTTCACTATGTTTATTCAACGGCGCAAGTTGAACCGGGTGAAACACTGGGTGCTTGTTTTAACGATGCGATTACCAACCCGCAACTGCGTGTAGAAACCCAAGTTTACGTATTAGTGAATGACGACAAAGCACCCGACTTTGAAGCGCTCGCTAAACATTCAAAAGTGAACGGCTTACACCAAGCACCAAACATCCCACAAGATACGGGCTCAGCGATCCAATACGCAGGCTCTACAACGGGTCCTGGTTATAATGAGCAAGGTTCACCTTTCCAAGTAACATGGAGCGTTAGACCACAAGTTGCGAAAGTAAATATCGCGACAGTAGGTAGCTGGTGTGAAGGCAATGACTTTAACGAAGATCACGCCCACGGTGTGAGAAATTTGGTGGTTAACCCTGAGTTGTTATCACCCATTCGTAACGACTAAACGATTCTGGCGAACAAAATGATTAAGGCGAGCCAATAGGTTCGCCTTTTTTATGCCCTAACGAAAAGTACTTAGGTTTAGGTTTAATTAAGTCTGGTGGGTAAATTACGTGCGACACTTATTCAATACATGAGTTGTGTAAATCGTATTTAGTAAAAAACGTTCTTTACCAGAATCGAAGCTCCATGATACGTTCATGATCAATTATGTTGGGTTATAGAAAAGGACAGTCCAATGTCATTAGAAAGTGCGATTACATTCTTTATTGCCATGTTTGTATTTGGTATTACTCCGGGGCCTGGCGTCTTTGCCATTTTAGCTCGTGCTATGGTTCAAGGATGGCGAAAGTGCGTCACGCTTTCGTTAGGTATGATATGCAGTGATCTTATTTACCTTGCGCTTGCCTGTTTCGGTCTAGCAACGATTGCCGAGAATTGGTCGATTGCGTTTGAGGTGATTCGCTATGTTGGTGCAGCTTATTTGATTTACTTGGGCTACAAGATGTTTAAGAGCCTGCCTGAAGTGCAAGGCTCTGCGGAACTTGCGGCCAAACAGAGTCAGAAATCTGAACTCGCGAGTTTCGCGCAAGGCTTTTTGATTTCAGCATCGAACCCTAAAGTGATTCTGTTTTATATTTCGTTCTTGCCGACTTTTATTGATCTGACTGTTCTGCGCTCACAAGATATCGTATTAGTTTCTGCTTTAGCATCTGTTGCTCTGATGTTAGGCTTAATGCTTATCGCTGTGGGCGCGGGCAGAATGGCAGGTTTGTTAAAAACGCCACGCGCACATAAAAGGTTAAACCAAAGTGCTGGTGGAATAATGATTGCTGCTGGCTCATATTTGGCGATCAATCGATAAATACGAATCTTTAAACAAAAAGGCGAACCGATGGGTTCGCCTTTTTAGTTGGATATAAATGCCATCGTTTAAACAGAGACTGGTTTGTTAGTCACAATGGTGCAATTATTTAACGAGTGATATTACTCGAATGCATGTCTTATGATGACTATCGAACAACAGCTTTCTCGGCTGGATCTAAACTTATTGGTGTCGTTAAGTGTTTTAATCAAAGAGAGGAACGTAACGCGAACTCACGCCAACAGATGAACAGGATGTGGTTCGAATGAACCGAGACACCTACTACTCAATGGCAGCAATTAATGTATCAAAGAGGGCGACCGTCACGTTACCTGAGATCCCTGAAGGCAAGTACATGTCGATGGAAGTGATTACTGAAGATCACCGCATTCAGCCAATGCAATACGGTTCAGGTACGTTTGATCTTTCTACTCATAGCGGTGATCACGTTTACGTCATTGTTCGTACCGACGCGACATTCTCGAAAAATGAAGTTCATGAAATCCAAGATAAAATGAGCATTGATGCAAAAGCGGATGGCGAGTTTACTGCTATGCAAGTGGATGAGAAATCTTTTGAAGAGGTAGAGACGAGCCTTAAGATGGAAATGCCAAAACTACTGAAACGCGATGGTGCTCAGGCGACATTTGGTATGTTTACCAGCCCTGAAGATGCTTCAAAAGAGATGTTTACCAAAGAGAAGTACGCAGTGGGCGCGGCTATCGGTTGGGGTGGCGCGCAGTTAGATGACAATATTTACGAAGTCTCTGGTAACTTCCCAGCAGACACTTGTCATCAGGCAACCTTTGATGATCCTAAGAACCAAGCGTTTTGGTCGGTAACGGTCTACAACAAGCAAGGTTTCATGTTTGGTGAAGTGGCGAACGTAAGCTCAAACACGGCTGAGAAAAATGCAGACGGCACTTACACCGTAAGCTTTGGTTGTGGTGATGATGCAGTAAACAACATCAAAACAGAAAACGATTCTGGTGTGTTTAACTTAGCTTTCCGTCATTACATTCCAAGCCAAAAAGTACGTGATGGATTCCGAGTGCTTCCTTACGTGAAAGCAGTGAACTAATGTTGCGATAGTCGTACAACGATTGATAGATACGCGCTATTACCCGTGGTAGTAGCGCGTTTTTTATGGGTTCTATTTCATTTCTTGCTTTCTTAAGTAGAGAGACACAAAGTGCGAGTCAAAAAATGGTCTAACTTTGGTTATACGCAGCGTGCCTCAGTTCAAATAAATCAATTAAACCTTCTTCCATCGATACTTTCAGTTTCCCCACGTATTTGTTCGAATTTAAACCCGCTGACACCTTATGTGACAACGCTTCCAGTTATATTTGATGCCTCTAAAGGGAACAAATACCACATACCAGCGTTATAAAAACCGATAGCCGTGGAGTGTTATGAGTCCTATTTGAGGTGTATAGTTATAGGTAATTCATTGGGTTATCGAATATTTAAGTTATCAAAAGATGCGGATGTCATGAAGAAAAACGGATTTACTTTAATGGAATTAATCATCGTGATCGTGATACTCGGAGTACTAGCGGTAACGGCTGCTCCAAGATTCCTTGGTATTCAGGAATCAGCGAGAGAAGCGGTACTTGAAGGTGTTGCGGGTGCGATGGAAGGGGTGATCACACAAGTAACCTCTAAGGCTATTATCGCTGGGCTTAATCCCGATGCATCAGACCCAGGTGATCAGAGCAACTATGTAATCGATTTTGGTATCGGTAGTGTTGAGGTCGACTGGGGAACGCTATGTCCTGAAAGTGAGGGGGATGAAGGTGACGAACTTGATATGATTGATTTTCTGACGCTATCTGAAGATGACAATTTAACATCGGCTGTTGGAAATCGACACACTGTCGTTGGGTACACTCATTCATTTAGTGAAGCTGACCTTGACAGCAATAACATAACTGATGATGCCTTACCTTCGGGTTGTTATGTTATCTATGATTCTTTTGGTCGAACGAATGGGAGCGAATGTCCTGAGGGCGGCTGTGAATGTACCGTTCGTGTAGTGAACGACGAATGTTAACCAGAGCAGCTAAACGATTCTATTTAGATTAAAGCTTATTCGAATTCAATAAAAAAGCGCGTTATTGCCGAGTAGCAATAACGCGCTTTTTTTGTATTAGTTTGATGATTTTTCTTAGTTTGCTATTGCTGCATCTGCTGGCGGCAAGTCACGCTTCTTAATCACGTATCGTAAGCGAAGTAGCATCAGAGCTGCTGAAACACTCAAGCCCGTTAGAATACCAATCCAAAAGCCTTCTTCACCCATTGCAGGAACAATGTGGTCTGTTAAGCCCAGTACCATGCCCAGTGGCAGTGCTAAGCCCCAGTATGAAGCGATAGCTAAGATCATCGGGATCTTAGTGTCTTTATAGCCACGCAGAGCACCGTTAGCAGACGTTTGCAATGCATCGCTGAATTGGTACATAGCGGTAAAGGTCAACAATACAGCTGCTGTCGCGCTTATTGTAGGGTCGGTTGTGTAAAGTCTAATGATTAACTCAGGGAACAGTAGGAACATCGCTACCGAAAGCAACGAGATTAATGCTGCCACCAAAATACCGACTTTACTGCGCTCAATCGCACCGAGTTCGTCTTTTTCACCTAGAGCGTGCCCAACACGAATCGTAATGCCAAACGAGATACTCATCGGGATCACATAAGTTAGGCTCGAAATGTTAAGTGCAATTTGCGCGGCTGCTACGTTCTCAGCGCCAATACGACCAATCATCAGTGCGATTACCGCAAAGATGCTGCCACACACTGCAATGTTCATCCCGATGGGTAAACCTAATCTTAGAAGGTGAAGCATCTCTTTTGCTTTTGGCTTCGCATCTGAAAACTTGATGATGGTCTTGTAGTGGTGATGACCTTTAATGTAGGAATACAGCATGCCTGACATTAGCCAATACACTAAACTTGTTGCCCAGCCACAGCCTACAGCGCCCATTTCAGGGAAGCCAAACTTACCGTAGATAAGCACGTAGTTGACTGGAATGTTAATAAGCAAACCAATTACCGAAATGATCATCGGCACTTTGGTGTTGTTCATACCTTCACAGAAGCCGTTCAAGGTGTAGAACAGGGCAATACCCGGTACACCAAAGGCTAGGGCAAACGCATAGTCACTGCCGATAGGAATGATCTCAGCGGCAACCCCAATCCATTCTAAGATCGGTTTGGCACTTACGAGGTAAGCGATGAGCAGTACACTCGCAATTAATGCAAGCCATACCATCTGGAAGAATTCAACAGAGATACTCTGAAAGTCGCGAGCGCCACGGTGATAAGCAACGACTGGCGTTAACGCCATAATCACACCACGCAGTAGCAGCAATACAGGAATCCAAAGGCTAGTGCCAAGTGCAATTGCAGCGAGATCGGCAGGGCTTACTTGGCCAGCCATTGTCGTATCGACAAATCCCATCGCTTGGGTCGCTATTTGAGTCAAAATGATTGGAATCGAAAGATGCATAAGCGCACCCGATTCACGAGTAAAAGGACGAAGTTTCGTTAGCATGGAAGTTCAAAACACCAATATAAATGCACCAGTGATGGCAGGATGGCCGGTGTGCATTTTAGGATGTGCCCCGTTGGGCGGGCGACAATATAAACACCTTACTGTATAGGGTCAAGCATTGGATTTATCGAGTTTTACTTGCTCCGAGGTAAGGGTAGGTTGTGATGGTTACAACACGGATATAACGCGCGTAAGCTCATGATTTAGTGGGAATCATACGAGGCAGTTAAATTGAATATTTGCTACGCTAATCACTAAGGTGACGGTATAAGTAATTGTTATGGAAAGACGAAGGCTAGTACAATTGGTGGCATAAAAAACTAGACAGAAAATTCTGTATTTAAGTGCGTAATTTTTTGGTCTGATAGCTTTTCTGTTTACATTGAAGTCTATCTATTTGTGAAACTAGTTCCAGATCAATGTGATAGCATATATTGGTGTGGTATTCTGTATCGAGTATAAGAACTAAAATGGTTAAGGGAACAAATGCTAATTTACGTCAATCAATTTCAACTTGTAGGTGGAAACAGTAGTCAAACTGCCTTTCGTACCGTAGCAGGCTGGCTCAAGAACGTTACAAAGCGACACTTTACTGTAGCGGAGCTTAAAAGCGGTGATGAATTTTCAATTGATCGAATGAAAGTCAGAACATATTCAGCGGTAGACCTTCATCCGTATATGTATTCGGTCTTGTTTACTCATCCAGACAAAGAGATAAAAGGTCGCCAATGGATTACTGAAATTGGTATCCGAGAAGAAGAAGGTAAAACAACGGTATCTATTTTGCTGGAAACTAGTGATATAAGTACATTAGTCACTGAAATTCCTTCAACTACAAAACCTCGTCTTGTGAATTTTCTACAGCAAAATGGGGAACTACATAATGAAACTGTAGGGTCAAAGCTTTTAAGTTTCTCAGATACTCGAGAGTCATTAAAAGCTTTAAGTTTTGAGATTGAACGAAAGGAACGAAAGCACCCACTAGTTTTGGTTAGTAACCTTAAAACAAATAACAAACCTGTTATTAATCCTCAAAAACTTCAAGAGCAGTTATTAGGATTGGCACAAGTTGTGTACTCTGATGAAGAGATTAACAGCTGGGAAATGGAAAGTATGCTTGGGCGTAAGTATTCTGCGTGGGATGGAGCCGTAAATATTATATATCCTTCGTTCAACGGTAATGGTTGTCACACCAAATTGTTTTCCCAAGCAAGTCTCAATGACGTCATGACTTCAGGTGTTCATGCGTTACAGTATATTCTTTCTCACATTACACATACTACGAATGGCTTTAACAAGAAAAAACATTTTAGCCCAAGTGCGGTACGTGCGAAACGACAAAAAGATCAGCGTACTTTGCTAAAGAAAAGGTTTGAGGATCTTTCAGAAGATAATGAATACCAAGAGCTTGCTGAGCAAGCCTTCGCTCAACTTGAAGAGCAAGAAAATTTAATTGAACAGCTAAAACAAAAACACGAATTAGAAATTGAAGAGCAGTTGATTGCAAATATCGAAACCCAAGATAACCTTGATAAGATTAAATCTGACTATCAAGTTTTGGATATTCGTTTTAAAGAATTACAAGGTAAAGCCACTAAAGTGGGCAAACCAATTATTACCTACGGTAAAGAGAAAGAGTTTTATAGTGGTGAGGTTTCAGACTTAGTAATTGAAATAGTTAAGAGCCAACTAGATAGTGCTAAACAAAATTCTCGTAGGCATCACCTACTTCAAGATATTGTCAAGTATAATGAAGTAGATGGCACTCGTGATAGCTTTATACAGAGTATTAAATCACTGTTTAGTAGCTATAATGGTCTAACCCCTAAAATTAAGTCTGACCTGAGAAGTCTTAATATGGAAGCTGTTGAAACAGGAACACATAACCATATTAAATTTATTGATGACGACAGATATCAAGTGCCTTGCGCTAAAACCCCAAGTGACGCTAAGCGGGTTGGCAATAATATCGTTCGAGATGTTAAAGCTGAGTTATTGTAAATATAACAAATGACTATGGCGCCAATATCAACTTGGCGCTATCTACCTTGTCCATACCATCACTTCTTGACTTCAAACCCAGCGCTGTATCAGCCTCTTACTGCCACAAAGCCAGCAGAAACACAAAAAGCCCAATCCCAAGTGTGACTTTCAAAAATAAGCCAAGAGGGGCTCCACCTTTTGGCGCTTTGTTGCAACATCCCATAATTGTTTCCTCATTCATCATTGGATTCATTTCACCTTAAACCTTTCCCTTACGGTAAGGTCAACGCTTTTGTTGAACTCAGATTTCAGACAACAAAAAGGCGAACCATTTGGTTCGCCTTTTGTTATGTTTCGCTGCTTAGCGCCGCTACGAATTAGTCTTCGTAGTTATCGATGCTTGGGCAAGAACAAATTAGGTTACGGTCGCCGTATACGTTGTCTACACGGTTAACTGTTGGCCAGTACTTCGAGTTCTTGGTTGCTTTCGATGGGAAACAACCAAGTTCACGAGAGTAAGGGCGATCCCATTCTGCGCCAGCTAGATCAACTTGTGTGTGCGGTGCGTTCACTAGAGGGTTGTTGTCTAGTGGCCATTCACCGTTTTTCACTGCTGCCATTTCGTGGCGGATTGCGATCATCGCTTCACAGAAACGGTCCAGCTCTTCTAGGTCTTCTGACTCAGTTGGCTCTACCATTAGCGTGCCAGCTACTGGGAAAGACATAGTCGGTGCGTGGAAACCGAAGTCCATCAGACGCTTAGCAATATCTTCTTCGCTGATGCCTGTGTTTTCTTTAAGTGGACGAATATCGATAATACATTCGTGCGCTACGCGGCCGTTAGTGCCACGGTAAAGAACAGGGTAGTGAGGACGTAGTTTTTCCATCACGTAGTTCGCGTTCAGAATCGCTACTTTCGTTGCGTCTGTTAGGCCAGGTTCGCCCATCATCGCGATGTAAGCCCAAGAGATAGGTAGAATTGAAGCACTACCTAGATCTGCAGCTGATACCGCGTAGTCAGAACCTTGCACACCGTTTTCGATGTGACCTGGTAGGAAAGGTGCTAGGTGTGATTTAACACCGATAGGACCCATACCCGGACCGCCACCACCGTGTGGGATACAGAATGTTTTGTGTAGGTTCAAGTGAGATACGTCTGAACCGATGAAGCCAGGTGAAGTTAGACCTACTTGAGCGTTCATGTTCGCGCCGTCTAGGTAAACTTGACCGCCCGCTGCGTGTACTTGTTCACACACTTCTTTCACTTGCTCTTCGTATACGCCGTGCGTAGAAGGGTAAGTGATCATGATGCTTGATAGGTTTTCTTTGTGCTTCTCGATTTTCGCTGCTAGGTCTGTCATGTCGATGTTGCCATCTTCATCACACTTAACAACCACTACCTTCATTGAAACCATTGATGCTGTTGCAGGGTTAGTACCGTGCGCAGAGCTTGGAATCAGACAAACGTTACGGTGAGCTTCACCGCGGCTTGCGTGGTAACGTTGAATCGCGATTAAACCCGCGTATTCACCAGATGCACCAGAGTTAGGCTGTAGTGAGAAATCGTCGTAACCGGTGATTTCACATAGCTTCTCTTTAAGATCTTTCGCTAGCGCTGTGTAACCCGCCGCTTGCTCTAGAGGTGCGAATGGGTGAATAGAACCAAACTCAGGCCATGTTACTGGAATCATCTCAGCAGCAGCGTTCAGCTTCATCGTACAGCTGCCCAGTGGGATCATGCCGTGCGTTAGTGAGAAGTCTTTGTTCTCAAGCTGTTTTAGGTAACGCATCATTTGCGTTTCGCTGTGGTGCGTGTTGAACACTGGGTGAGTTAGGAACTCTGATTCACGACGACAGTTTTCTGGAATTGCCGCAAACTCATTTGATGCAATGTCAGAAGATAGCGCTTGAACGTCTTCTTTTACGTCGAAGATAGCGAATAGGGCATTCACGTCGTCGACTGTGGTTGTTTCATCTAAGCTGATACCGATCTTACCTTTAAGAAGGCGCAAGTTGATGTCTGCTGCTTGTGCTTTCGCGTACAGTGCATCTGTCTTCTCTTCAGAGTTGATTGTGATGGTATCGAAGAAGCTGTTGTTCGTTAGCTCGTAACCCGCTTTAGTCAGGCCAGCCGCTAGGATAGCTGTCATGTGGTGTGTACGACGGGCAATAGTACGTAGGCCTTCTGCACCGTGGTAAACCGCGTAGAAAGACGCCATGTTTGCTAGAAGTGCTTGAGCTGTACAGATGTTCGATGTCGCTTTCTCGCGGCGGATGTGTTGCTCACGAGTTTGCATTGCCATACGTAGTGCTTGGTTACCGTGAGTATCGATTGAAACACCGATTACACGACCTGGCATTGTACGCTTATGCTTTTCACGAGTACCCATGAATGCAGCGTGTGGACCGCCGTAACCCATAGGAACACCGAAACGTTGCGCTGAACCGATAACTACGTCTGCGCCCATTTCGCCAGCTGGCTTAAGTAGAGCAGAAGCAAGTAGGTCAGTTGCAACCGTTACAAGAGTCTTGTTTGCTTGAGTTTTCGCAATGATGTCTGTTAGGTCGCGAACTTCACCTGTTGTACCAGGGTATTGAACCAACGCACCAAATACGTCTTGCTCTGGAAGTGTTTCAAGAGCACCAACCATTACTTCAAAACCGATGTACTCAGCACGAGTTTTAACAACTTCTAGTGTTTGAGGGTGAACATCGTCAGCAACGAAGAATACTTTGCTCTTGCTTTTACCTGCACGCTTACACAGTGTCATTGCTTCGCCAGCCGCTGTCGCTTCATCAAGAAGTGATGCGTTTGCGATTTCCATACCTGTAAGGTCCATTACCATTTGTTGGTAATTGAGTAGAGCTTCAAGACGACCTTGAGAGATCTCTGGTTGGTATGGTGTGTAAGCTGTGTACCAGCCTGGGTTCTCTAAAACGTTACGTAGAATAACGTTTGGAGTGAATGTGTTGTAGTAGCCTTGGCCAATGAAAGTACGTTTCACTTGGTTTAGGTTAGCGATCTCTTTAAGAGAGGTCAGCATGTCCATTTCGCTTAGTGGCGCAGCAAGTGTCATTGGTTTTTCAAGACGGATTTGTGCAGGAACCGTTTCGTCGATCAGTGCGTCTAGGCTAGTCGCGTTGATCGCTTCAAGCATTTTTTGCTGGTCTGCTTTATTTGGGCCGTTATGACGAGCAACAAACTCGTTTTGAGTACCCAGGTCTTTCAGTAATTGGCTTTGAAGTAATTCAGTCATGATATGTTCTACTTTCTCTCTGGAGCCGTGAGCTAGCCCCTAAAATTAAGCTGCTCAAAAGAGCAGCTTTATCGTAATGAGGTTACCTATTAGTCTTCTTCGATAGAGCTTAGGTATTCTTCCGCATCTTTAAGGTTGTTTAGTTCAGACGCATCAGACATCTTCACTTTAACAATCCAACCACCTTCATAAGGTTCTTCGTTGATTAGCTCTGGGCTATCTTCTAATTCTTCGTTGATTTCTACGATTTCGCCAGAGATTGGTGCGTAGATATCAGAAGCAGCTTTCACTGATTCAACTAGAGAGAAGCTTTCGCCAGCTTCAATTTCGTCGTCAGTGTCAGGCAGGTCAACAAACACAACGTCACCTAGCATCTCTTGAGCGTGCTCAGAAATACCGATAGTCACAGTACCGTCACCGTTGTCTTTTACCCACTCGTGGCTGTCTGCAAACTTTAGTGTATTGTCCATTGCTTATTCTCCAAAAATTTATGAGGTTTTAATTTAAATCTTAAAAACGGTTTAACGGTAAAGAGGGAAGCGTTTGCAAAGCTCTTTAACTTGCTTGCGAACACGTTGCTCAACTTCAGCGTTGCCTTCAGGGCTTTCAACTAAGCCATCAAGTACATCGCCGATCCATTCACCGATAAGTTTGAATTCTTCAGTGCCAAAACCACGACTGGTTCCAGCTGGCGTACCTAAACGAATGCCAGAGGTAATCATAGGCTTCTCTGAGTCGAATGGTATGCCATTTTTGTTACATGTGATCCCTGCACGCTCTAATGCCTCTTCAGTTACGTTACCTTTCAAGCCCTTAGGACGAAGGTCAACCAGCATTAGGTGCGTGTCTGTTCCGCCAGTCACAATGTCACAACCGCGAGTTTGCAACACTTCAGCAAGAACTTTTGCGTTGTCGATCACTGAATCAATATAAGTATTAAATTCTGGGCCAAGTGCCTCGCCAAACGCCACGGCTTTAGCCGCGATAACGTGCATTAATGGGCCACCTTGAAGGCCAGGGAACACTGCAGAGTTGATCTTTTTGTTGATGTCTTCGTGGTTCGTCAGAATCATGCCGCCGCGTGGGCCACGAAGTGTTTTGTGCGTTGTTGTAGTCACAACGTGTGCGTGTGGTAGTGGGCTAGGGTGAGCACCTGTCGCGATAAGACCCGCGATGTGTGCCATATCGACCATTAGGATAGCGCCAACTTCGTCAGCGATTTCGCGGAATTTAGCGAAGTCGATAACGCGTGGGATAGCACTACCACCTGCAATAATCATTTTAGGTTGGCATTCGATAGCGAGAGCGCGTACCGCTTCGTAATCGATTTCAAGAGTGTCGCGGTCTACGCCGTATTGAACTGCGTTGAACCATTTGCCTGAAAGCGCAGGGCGTGCACCGTGCGTAAGGTGACCACCAGCGTCAAGAGACATACCTAGGATAGTGTCGCCAGGTTGAAGTAGGGCAAGTTTAACTGCGCCGTTCGCTTGAGCACCTGAGTGAGGTTGTACGTTCGCGTACTCACACTTGAATAGCTGTTTAGCACGTTCAATCGCAATAGCTTCTACTGTATCTACGTGCTCACAACCACCGTAGTAACGACGACCTGGGTAGCCTTCTGCGTATTTGTTGGTAAGGCAAGTGCCTTGAGCTTGCATTACTGCTTTAGAAACGATGTTCTCAGAAGCAATAAGTTCGATTTGTTCGTTTTGACGAGTGTTCTCTGCTTGGATTCCAGCAAATACTGCGTCGTCAGTCGCAGATAGGTTCGTAGAGAAAAAACTGTCTAAGCTATGGTTTTGATAAGCGTTCATTGTCGAGACCTTTCATTAAGCTAATGGTGATTGTTTTTATAGTCCATTAGGTCTTACGTTGATTTCTGCATCGGTATCGTTTGCGTTATATAGGTGTATAAATAGTGCGTTGCTTCTTATTTATACGACCATAGCGTCAAAGCGATCGTTGTAGGGTCAATGCAGCACGAATTGGTTCCCAAAAATTTCGGGTAAAAAACAGCTCTTACAAATGTTAAATCTATCACTTGCTGCAAGCTGAAGTAGCATCTCTTCATCTAACAAGTCGATAACATAGCTCCGATAAAATCAATTTTCAACAAAAATTTCCAATAGGAAACAGATTTTCTCGTTTTGCTACAGGGAGCACGCTTTATTTCCCTGTGTGCTCTTTAATCAACAAAGCGCTTCATGCAACAATGAAATCAATAGACAGGAAGTAAGAAATGAATGAGGGACCTATGTCAGAAGACATTTATGATGAGTACCCATCTTTAACGTTGGCGAAAGAGACGTTAGATCAGAATATCGAACCACTTAGGCTCGGCCAGCGTATTAAAGATATCCGCAGCAAGCTGGGCATTACGTTAGAAGAAGCGAGCCAACGTACTGGTTTGGCGCGCTCTACGCTGAGTAAAATCGAGAACGAACAAATCTCACCGACGTTCCAAGCGATGCAGAAATTGGCTATGGGTTTGCAAATTGATATGCCGCAACTCTTTGAGCCACCAAGAAAAAAGGTTGCCACAGGACGTCGTGACTTAACTAAAGCAGGTCAGGGCAAACCTCACCCAACTCCGACTTACGAGCATGAACTGCTCGCGACAGAACTTTCGAATAAGAAGATGATGCCGTTTAAGAGCCGCGTTAGAGCTCGTACTTTTGAAGAGTATAACGATTGGGTTCGCCACGATGGAGAGGAGTTCTTAATGATCATCTCTGGCGATGTGATGTTCTACTCAGAATTCTACGAACCTGTGCCAATGAGCGAAGGCGATAGCATGTATTACGATGCCAATATGGGCCACATGCTGATTTCTACCAGTACAGAAGATGCACTGATTTTGTGGGTGACTGCAAAATAAGTTAACAAAGTTAGAATTTCTTATAGTGAATGCAAACGTTTGCTTTTGTTTCTAACGTTTGCCAAAAGACGCGATGTTGGTGTGAAAAGCATCAGTATCGCGTTTTTGTATGCGACTGAAAGTTGTTTTTAAATTGTTAAATATCACATTTTGAGCTGTTTTAATCTTGTTAAGGGTGTAAAACTGACTCAGGCTTGTTTACTATAGTGAACACGGTTTACTCATGTTGATTGAAGTTTACTGAAGTGAATTCTTAGAAAGTGAGTCGTATAGCTTTTATACAGAAGCCTCTTTTTATATCGCTAGTAATAAAAGCCTATATAGAAGACATCACTTTTTACTATCTACTGTTTCTAACGTTAACCCATATCGTTAGAGGCGACTCTAAATAGAGATATAAGCGGCAGATTCGATTTGGAAAGCCTGCAACGCTTCATGGAGAATAAAATGACTCAAGAACACGCTAATCAAGACCTACTAAAAACACCTCTGCATGCACTTCACGTTGAAGTCGGCGCAAAAATGGTTCCTTTTGCTGGCTACGACATGCCAGTTCAGTATCCACTAGGTGTAAAGAAAGAGCACTTACACACTCGTGACGCTGCTGGTCTTTTTGATGTTTCTCACATGGGGCAACTGCGTCTACACGGTGAAAATGCAGCCGCTGTTTTAGAATCTCTGGTTCCAGTAGATATTATCGACCTGCCTTCTGGTAAGCAGCGCTACGCCTTCTTTACTAATGAACAGGGCGGCATCATGGATGATCTTATGGTTGCTAACCTTGGCGATCACCTATTTGTTGTTGTGAACGCGGCGTGTAAAACACAAGATATCGACCACCTAACGGCTCACCTTCCTGCAGACGTAAAAATGGAAGTGATTGATGACCGCGCTCTATTAGCACTTCAAGGTCCGAAAGCGTCTGAAGTTCTGGCTCGTTTCCAACCAAGCGTTGCAGACATGCTGTTCATGGATGTTCAAAAAGTCGATATCGACGGCGTAGAGTGCATCGTAAGCCGCAGTGGTTATACCGGTGAAGATGGCTACGAAATCTCAGTACCGAACGATCACGCTGAAGCACTTGCCCGTAAACTAACATCAGAAGCAGAAGTAGAGTGGATTGGCCTTGGTGCTCGTGACTCACTTCGTCTTGAGTGTGGTCTATGTCTGTACGGTCACGATCTAGATACAACAACAACGCCGGTAGAAGCTAGCCTTTTATGGGGTATCCAAAAAGTGCGTCGTACTGACGGTGAACGTGCAGGCGGTTTCCCTGGCGCTGATATCATCCTTGGGCAAATCGCGACTAAAGACGTTCAACGCAAGCGTGTTGGTCTTGTTGGTCAGACTAAAGCACCAGTACGTGAAGGCGCTGAGCTGTTCGATGCTGAAGACAACAAGATTGGCGTTGTAACAAGTGGTACTGCGGGTCCTAACGCGGGCAAGCCTGTTTCTATGGCTTACGTTCGTACTGACCTAGCGGTTATTGGCACTGAAGTATTCGCTGAAGTTCGTGGCAAGAAGCTACCAATGACAGTAGAAAAAATGCCATTCGTACCTCAGCGTTACTATCGTGGCTAATCTCTTTTAAGAGAAACCACTAAGCTAAATGAAAGCCTATTGTTTGCTTCTCTTTATTGGGAAGCCTAACGGTAGGCTTTTTTGATTTTGGTAGCGTATGTCTTTGGTAACGTATTGCTTTTAACGTTACCCACTAACAACGGTTACTTAAAATTCGTTTATAAAATGAGATATGTGGCGATATCGTTACAAATACTTACTATAATCACGATTGTGACATGTTATGGTGGCAATTCATCATTTTTGTAAATAAGTAGTAGGGGTTACAAGGAGTTAACTATGAACGTAAACCATACAATGAGTCCGGTTCGTAAAGCCGTTTTAGGGCTTTTAGCGCCATTAATTTACACATCAAGTGTTATGGCAACGGAAAACACGGACGAAAGTACTCCTGATTTTGGTGTAACACCCTATATTGTGAATGGTAGCGACGCTTCAGTCACGGAATTTCCTTCGATGGCAAGCTTGTTCATTGATCGTATTGATTATGACGGTGTTTACTCAACAGGCCCTTACTGTGGTGCGACAATTTTAGATAACTATCATGTACTGACTGCTGCACACTGTATTTATGGTGATGAGAATGCTCAACTTTTCACGGTAGTTGTTCCTCAATTGGAAGACTCTTCCCAATTTCCAAATGGAAGCATTGAAAAGGTTCGAGTCTCTGAGGTGTTTTATCCTAGTAATTACTCAAATAGCTTGAACGATTTATTACGTAATGACGTAGCCATTTTAAAACTTGAAAGTGCGCTCAACATAGATTCCGTTAATGATATTGTGAAGCGACCAACTTCTGAGGGCTATCGTAGTTCTTTAGAGACGTTTACTGCTGTGGGTCACGGTGATACACGTTCTGAATTTGACGGCACTACCTTATTACAAAAAGCAGATCTTAATTATGTAGATAATGCGACTTGTGCAACGGCCGATTTTATTAATGAAGCAGCTTTAACTAACAACCAGATCTGCTTTAACGGCAACTACAGCTCATCTACCGGACTATTCAATGGCACATGCCAAGGTGATTCAGGTGGTCCAGTTTACTGGAGAGATGGTGTTGACTATAGGCAGGTTGGAATAACTAGCTTCGGTCCAGGTACATGTGGTGGCACCTCCACCATAACTTCTGTATTCACAGAAATCTATGACTATAAAGATTGGATCGACAGTGTTATGGCTGGAACTGAAACTGCTAAGTTTGTTTCAACAGACGCGAAACGTACTGCTTCTGCTGGTAGAAGCTCATCTGGCTCAGGAGGCAGTGTGTCATTTGGCTTACTAGGCGCGTTGATGTTACTCGGTAGGTTTAGAAGAGCGATGTCTTGTTAGATACCCATGTCTTCATGTTAGCTAAACAAACGGCCAGTCATTCAACTATGACTGGCCGTTTTTGTTTTGTTTGTTTAAGCCGTTCAGAGGATTAGGCACAGAATTCAGTAGACGCTTTTCTACTGTACCTTTCGACAATCACATCCATCTCTTTAACTGCGTCGTTGATGCTTTGAATACCGCCTTGTGCGACACCTTTTTCATTTTGGTTCAGAGCAGAAAAGGCCTGCTTCAATTCTTTCTCTTCCAACATACTTCCGTGCAGCAGCACTTCTTTGTAAGTGAGTAGCCTATGCTGCACTGCAATAATTTCTGGGCGGGCATTGTCCGTTTCTAATGCGTGCTTAATGCAAGGAAATGCCAATTTATAACGATTCGCAATTTCCAATTTGACGTCTTTCTTATTCGCAATATGCAATTTTTATTATTTCCCAACACTTGAATACTCAAGTTACCTAGCCTGTACGTTCACAACTGATATCAGTGTGAAGGTTTATGAAACGTAACGGTTTTATCAAGCGAATAATATGCCTTTGATGGCTTATGTAAACCATCACAAGTCAATATGGTCTGCTTCTTGCTGAATTTAGGACATAACTGTCTTTTGAGGATGAGCTTATGTCACAAGAACCCATAATATTGGCGCTGATTGAGCGTAGGAAACAAGCCAACTTGTCTCAAGAAAAGTTAGCCTCGAGTGCAGGAATGAGCTTAAAAACCTATCAAAGGATTGAACGCGGAGAGGCGGACATCAAGATGTCTCAGTATCGTTCAATCACTAGAACCTTAAAAGTGACGGATTTGGATGTGGTGCTTGATATTGTTGGCGCATCACAAGTAACAGCGGAAGATGTAGCTGCGGTCAGTCGTCTGCTGACCAGCGAAGAGCGCCTGTTGTTGATCAAGCTGATTTTGTCGGTCAAAAAGAAGCAGTAGTCTTTCTTTCAAATAAACAGCGTAATAGATCGATTCGTTAGTCAAATTGACAGATACTTCTAGGGTAATGTGTTCTCTGAGGGCATGAAGCCATCAGCTCACTCTTCCACGCAGCTGTTTGGTGGTGCTTCTTTGTTTTTTGCTTTCTAAACGTCTTTTCTGAGAGCCACGCGTCGGCTTAGTTGCTCGTCTTACTTTTTGAACCTTTGTCGCTTCCAAGATCAATTCTTTCAAGCGCACTAAAGCATCATCTCGGTTTTGTTCCTGAGTTCTATACTGTTGCGCTTTAATGATAATCACACCGTCTTTGGTGATGCGGCTATCTTTGTATGCGAGGAGCTTTTCTTTATAGAAGTCAGGTAGGGTAGAGTGCTTGATATCAAAACGTAAATGTATCGCGCTCGATACTTTATTGACGTTCTGACCGCCGGCTCCTTGTGCTCTGATCGCTGTTAACTGGAGTTCCCAGTCTTGAATCGAAACAGAGTTAGATATTTGTAACATAAACATCCATTTTGAACGGTAATATGGCGCCATGATACTGAATATTGGTTATGGTATCAGTAACTTTATTTAAGAGTGGTAGTAGTGATGAAAATAGATTTAACGGCATATGAAGGATTAATCTTTGATATGGACGGTACGTTGATCGATACAATGCCTGCACATGTAAAGGCGTGGGAGCGAACGGCTGAAGAGTTTGGCTTTCATTTTGAAGCGTCTTGGCTGCATAGCTTAGGTGGCATGCCGAGTTATAAGATAGCCGGTGAGGTGAACAGCAAATACGGTTTATCGCTCGACCCACAAGCGGTTTCTACGTTTAAAATGGCGTCGTTTGCGGCTATCGAAGACAAAGGAGACGTTATCCCTTGTACTCACTCTCTGTTGTTAGAGCATCTGGGTAACAAGAAGATTGCAGTCGGAACGGGTAGTCAACGTAAAAGTGCCGAACAGTTACTGGATAAGACAGAGATCTTGAGTAAGCTCGATATTCTCGTGACAGCAACAGACGTTAAGAATCACAAACCAAATCCGGATACTTTCTTAGATGCGTGTTTTGGTATGGGTTTGCAGCCAAAGCAGTGTGTTGTGTTTGAAGATACGAACATAGGTAAGCAGGCTGCTCATGCTGCGAACATGGATTGTATTCTAGTGGTAGAGGGGAACAAACTAGAGTTCTATCCTGCACCAAGCTGATTGCAAGGATTGGGTTGTTAAACCGCCAAACTAATAGCCTAGCGGAACAATACTGATTTTCTGTTAGGCGATTTCGCTCATTTCGCTGTCTAGGAACAGGCACACACTGTTTCGACCTGCTGCTTTGGCTTCATAAAGTGCTAAATCGGCGCACTTGTAGTTAAGAGCAGGGTCGTTGGTCAGGTTGGTAATTCCACCACTGACCGTCACCACGTTATCGAGCTCAATACTGACTGCGATTCTCAATCTGTTAAGTACATACTCAGCTTCTTCTGTTGTGGTATGAGGCAGAATAACGCCAAACTCTTCGCCACCAATACGAGCCACAAAATCAGTTTCTCGGCACTCTCGTTGTAATACTTGAGCAACGGTTTGAATGACGCGATCTCCATAATCGTGACCAAATCTGTCGTTGATGCGTTTGAAGTGGTCTATGTCCAAAATCGCTAAACAAGACTGTTCGCGAGTAGGGTAACGATTAACACGAGAGCACTCATCTCGCAGCTCAAGATCGAATTTACGGCGGTTCCAACACCCAGCTAAGGCATCTTTTTCACTCAGGTTTCTCAGTTTGTTTTCTAGCTCTTTGTGTTTACTTATATCCACAAATGAAGCGACATAAAACTGAATCACGTCTTTCGAGTCTTTAATGGTTTGGATTCGCAATATTTCCGTGATCAAAGACCCGTCTTTACGACGATTAACCACTTCGCCTTCCCACATGCCTTTCTCTTTGATGATGCTCCACATCTTGATGTAGAACTCTTCGTTGTAGCGACCAGAGGCAAACATGGACGGTTGGCGGCCTTTTACGTCTTCTAACTCGTAGCCACTCACACGGGTGAACTCTTGGTTTACTTTGATGATTCGGTTGTTTCTGTCGGTAATCACCAAGGCAGACATGCCATTCATTGCGGCCTTAGCAAGTTGGCTCTCGATACTGTTCTTCTTGTGGTTGCTGTTCCACAATACGAAGCCAGCGGAGATCATCGAAATCAAGAAAGACAAGGTGATGATCTGAACGACGATCGCTTGTTTTTCTTCTCGGTATTGACTGCTGAACTGCTGATTTTCAATGTGAAGAACCATGTAAATAGGGCCTTCAAACTGTTTGATTTTAGGGCTGATGTCGGAATGAAAATACCAGTTCTCACCATCGAAATAGCTCGAAGATGTCTTGTCTTGAATCGCAGTCCAAAGCTCAGGGTATAACTTTGCGTAAGTCTGCTCTGAACGTGATTCAATTACATGTCCGAAAGATTCCGTAGGATCCGGCCCCATGATTATGTGTCCGGTTTTGTTGAGAATAATAGGAACAGCAGAAGATGCACCAATTTGATAGTGAAGGCGCTTATAAATCTCAAGCATGTTCAGGTTTGCGATGAAGTAACCAATAATGCGGTTGTTTTCAGCGACTGGCGTCATAATGCGTAGCGCTGGAATCAAAGGGCGAACGATCTCTCCGTTTTCGACTTCAAGATCAATACCGCGAGAGCTAATCTCACCAATCTTTAATTGCTGTAGTACCTCATAGTAATCACGCGAAGACTTGTTCTGCAGTTCACTATCTGGAACCACGATTGCTTGATTGTCTTTATAATTAACGCGAAACACTTCGTTGCCAGCTAGATCGAGGTAACGAAGCTGGGAATAGTATTTTTGGCCACGAGCTAACATCACCCAAAGATCTTGCAGGGTTTCTTTATGGATAATAGAAGGTTCTCGAATCGCTCGGAGTAGTGTTTGAGAGTCGGCGATTGAAGGAACAGAGTTAGAGATTTGCTCAACAATAATAGCGAGTTCATGAAAGCTGTATTCGATTTGATTTTGGCTAGACTGCTTAATATTTAGAGTGTGCTGAGCATCAATTCTGTCAAGTTCAGAATTGATGTAGAGGGCAGGGACTAGTCCTAGGGCAAAGATGGTACATAGAAATTGGCTGACTAGTTTTTTTATACTTGTATTCATCACTGTCCTCAAAGAATCAGCGCAATACTATATATTTTATAGGGTTTTTAATGTGATCTTGACCGAGAAGTTAAGACAAGATTCGCATATAACTACGATTTAAGTGCAACTTTTTGCAGTTAAGCTTGATTGTTGAGCAATCATTTCGTTAGTAAATGATTGCTCAATATAGAACACTGCTCCGAAACCTAAGCTAAATTAATCGCGATTAATTGCCGATTATCTAACTAAGGGCAGCTAGCTTAGGCCTACGATATTTCCATTACTATCAATATCTAACGACATGAACGCCGGTTTGTCAGGCAAGCCTGGCATGGTCATCACATTGCCGCACAACGCGTAAATAAAACCAGCACCAGCACACAATTTTAGTTCTCTAACGGGCACGTCAAATTGGATTGGTGCACCTTTTACGTGTGCTTCTGTCGAGATCGATAATGGTGTTTTTGCTAAACAAACCGATAGGTCGTTATAGCCATGCAGTTTGAATTCAGCCAGTTGTTTTTTAGCCAGTGGAGATAGCGAAATACTTGCCGCGCCATAACCAACTTCAGCAACTGCCATCAGCTTTTCTTCTAGGCTTTGCTCTGAGTGATACAAAGGCTTAAATTCACTCTGTTTTTGGCAAGCTTTGACTACAGCGTGAGCCAGTTGAGTCGCGCCTTCGCCACCTTGACCAAATGCTTCGCTTACTTCAACGCTAACGCTTGGATCGAAGTCGGTGATCATCTGTTTCAAAGCATCGAGCTCTTGAGCTGAGTCTTGTGGGAATCGGTTAATCGCAACAACTGTAGGCACTTGGTATTGCTTAACGTTAGTGATGTGCCATTTTAGGTTCTCAAACCCTGCAACAAGCGCGTCTTGGTCATCATTAAAGATTGAATCAGGTAACGGAGTGCCGGGTCTCAAATCGTATAAACCAGAGTTAGCCTTTAATCCACGTAAGGTTGCGACAACCACAGCGCAATCGGGCTTCTTGTTCGACGCTTTCGCTTTTATGTTGCACGCTTTCTCAAAGCCCATGTCTGAGCCGAAACCACCTTCAGTTACCACAAAGTCACTCAGCTTTAACGCTATTTTATCGGCAATAATTGAAGAGTTACCATGTGCGATGTTCGCGAAAGGCCCGGCGTGAATTAGGGTAGGAACGCCTTCAAGGGTTTGCATCAATGTTGGTTCAATAGAATCCTTCATGGTCACGGTCATTGCGCCTGCAACGTTGAAGTCATCTGCGGTTAGCGGCAAGCCTTGTTTGTTGTAAGCAAGTACCACCCGTCCGATACGCTTTCTTAAATCTTGAAGGTCATCAGCTAGAGCAAGAATGGCCATTAGCTCAGAAGCGGCTGAGATATCAAATCCATCTTCGCGCTCAAAGCCATTAATTGTTTTGTCTGCTTCGTTCTTGCCAACCGTGATCATGCGTAATGCGCGATCATTATGGTCAAGTACACGTCGCCAAACGATTCTGCTTGGGTCGATATTCAATGCTTTTAAGCCTGAGCGCGTTTCAAAGGCGTCTAACCCTTCACGCTGTTCATGATACAAACGTGCATCAATGGCGGCAGAGGCGAGGTTGTGAGCGGCCGTAACAGCATGAATATCGCCCGTCAGGTGCAGGTTTAATTGTTCCATAGGGGCAACTTGAGAGTAACCACCACCCGCAGCGCCACCTTTTACACCAAATACCGGACCCATTGAAGGCTGGCGAATGCAGGCCATTGCAGATTGGTTAATCTCTGCGAGGCCTTGTGCTAATCCGATAGTAGTGACGGTTTTGCCTTCACCAAGAGGTGTCGGTGTGATCGCCGTGACTACGACTAATTTACCATCTTGTTGGTTGGCGAGGCGTTCAAGTGATGTGAGAGACACTTTAGATTTGAATTGCCCTAATGGCTGATGTTCGTTGTGGTGCAGGCCAGCTTGCTTGGCAACCTCACTGATGTTTTTAAGGGGAGTAGAGCGACAAATATCAATATCAGACAGCATATTTGATCCTTATATCAGAACCGAAAGGCGGTACGTAAACGTTTGCGTGGCGATGGTACTGTATAAATTTGCCAAGTAAAGGCAAACCACACGAATTATGTGCTGGAAGATAACAGATCTAAAGAGTCATTGCGCGAGATCAAATCTTAAACGAGCAAAATATTCGATCTGATTACCTACAGTTGTAGTTATATTGGTGTTGAATACAAAAAGGGCTGCATATAGCAGCCCTTCAAGGAATAGGTAATCTGACTTGGCGTTAACCTCAATCAGTTAACCCCTAATATGGTCGATTAACGATCCCAGTATGTTTCTTCTAAGCTATCTTCGCGTTCAGGTAGCGCACGAGAAAGGCGAGGAGAGTGCTGAGTCAACACTTCGTAGCTTACACGGTTTGCGTACTTACAAATTTGAGACAGTGAAGAGTACGTCAGACAAGTGTGCTCGTGTTTCTCTGAGTTTGGTACATTCACGTGGTGGTAGCTATTTGCTGCCATGTCGTGAAGTAGTGCTGAAAGTGCACCATCGCCAGCGCCATTGGTATTCTTAATCTCAAGTGGGCCACCTAGGTAAGGGCCAATGTGAGAGTACACTTTTACTGGGTCTTTACAGTCTTGCTTACGCATCGCACGGCTGAATTCGTATTTATTGAACTCAGGGATGTTACCCGGTAACAATGGCAGTGTGGTTTCGCGTTTCGCTGGTTCGTCAGTGTAACCTGCCATGTATAGACCAATAGGACCTGCAGTACATAGAACTAGGTCAACCCACTCAAGTGCCTTGTTAGCAGCCAATAGAGGATCTTTTTCACCCGTTAGCGCTTCACCTTCATCTTCGTTCATCGCGACGATGGTTACGTTTTCTTTCAGGTATTCTTGCCACCATTCAGCGTTGCCTTCGATCACATACTTAGTACCAAGTGTTAGTACAACAGGCACATTGTGCGCTTTCGCGTATTCAATCGCTTTTTGTACCGCTTTTGGCATCGGATCTTCAGGTTTGCCACGCATTAGGTATGACGACACAACCAATGCAGAAGCTTTCTCGAAGACTTTTTCAGGAATGCTTTCTGGAAGAAGTTGGTTCATGTGGCCTTCGTTGATTGCAAACGTACGTTCGCCATCTTCAGAAATCAGCGTGTAACAACGACCAATTGGACCATCAACAGTTTGAAGGTGGTTTAGATTCATACGAGAAGAAGTGCGGCAAAGGTAACGATAACCAAATGAGCCAACTTCAATCTTCTTAGACATTACGCCAAGCAGGACAGATTTGCTGTCCGCAAGTACGGAATAGTTGTGCAGTGTGTTGCCGATAGTATCGCCAGGATATTGATGCGTGATCAAACCGCGCTCAACTAACTCTTCATACAGCGCATCTGCTTTACTTTCTTCCAATACCAGTGAGTGACCTTTACTCAGCTCGTATTTTTCTAGGAACTCGTTGTCAACACGGGCTTCGATATCAACAATCGTTTGGCCAACACCCACAATCGTTGCGCGGTGAAGCTTAGGCGTTTGTTGAATTTGGTTGACCAACGGATCACGTGCGTGAGTTGGAAAGTAGTGCTTAGATTTACGCTGTCCAGGAAACTTCATATGAAAAATACAGTGAAAAAATTTTGCCGCATGATATCACATTTTGTTTCTGTTTCTTTCATTTTTATTACATTTTGAATCACCTGCACAATGTCTGTACAGGTGATTCAACTAACTATATGTTTGAAACTACTCGGTTGGCTGTACTAACGTCGCTGGATCAACGTAAGCCTCTGTACCCCATAGTGGAACAGTTGAAAGGCTGTGTTTGAAGCTACCTTCTGTTTCTTTGGTGGTGTAAGACAAGTAGAGCAGCGACTGATTCTCTGCATCGTAGATACGACGAACCTTCATTGTTTTAAAGAAGATACTTTTCGATTGCTTGAATACCACTTCGCCAGACTTACTCTTGTCTATTTGAGCAATCATTTCTGGTGTAATTTCACCTGTTTGACGACAAGATATAGAGCTATCACTTGGATCAGAAAGGCTAAGGTTTGCTTCGATTGATGCGATATGACAGGTAACACCCGCGATCTTATCGTCATCTAATGAAGACATCTTGATATCCTTCATTGTGAAGAAACCCAGTGAGACGTCGCCAACCTCGTTGTCCGAACAGCCAGCTAACATTGTCACGATACCTGCTGCTATTAAGGCTTTTTTCATAAGAAGTCCTTTTTATTTATATAGTTCTGTTTACTATAAGGATATTGAAAGCTTGGATACGAGTGTAGAGCTTTTCGTTAAGTTCTTAAAGGATGTTGTTGGATAATGAAAAATATGAAGCATTTAAAGTACTTGTTGGCCTTGGTCATGCTCTGTATGCTCTCTGCTTGTAGCTCGGCACCTCAGCCGACCGTATGTCTTCCAAATAACTGCGATATTTGGGGATACTAACCGTAGGTACTAAAAGAATGAATAACGAAATACCTGAAATTGCACACAAGAAAAACCAATGGCTATTTAGTCAGCTCGATATTGCTTACCCCGCAAAAGAGAGCCTCCTCGGCCGTGAACTTTATCAAAGCAAACTTCCATCCAAGACATACCAACTCCTAGCACAAGATCAAACTCCTTCCCAAATTGATGAACTGCATAAAGTCGATTTCCATAAATTGACCGTGCTATTTTCACTCAACCAAGCAAGCGTTTACCAAGATGAAATCGAAAGGGCACACATGCTTGAGTTCTTGAGCCAAATTATGCTTTCTGACGATCATGTATTATATATTGGTACTCAAAACGGTGAAGTTGTGGCGAGCGCTATCGTCACAGAAGCGGATGGTTCCCTATTGATCTCGGATGTCGTTGCTGAAAATGGTCAAAGTATCAACAACTTTGCTAAGCAGTTACACGATTTTTGGGCACAAGATCATGCTTCTTGCGATAAAGTATGGATCGAGAACTAAAGATTCTTTGACAAAGCGTTAATCTAAGTACAATACCCCGTTTTATTTAAAGGGTATTGTATGTACAAGCTATTGATATCAATCGCTGTATTATGTGTTAGCGCTTATTCTTCACTCAGTTTTGCTAACGACTGGGATATTAAACGCATCCTAGTTTTACACTCATACGAACCTTCTTATCAATGGACTGCTGACTTCCAAAAAGGGATAGACAGTGCGTTCAGCCAGTCTCAAACCGAAGTTAAACTCTCAATAGAGTATTTGGATTCAAAGCGTGTCCACAGCCCAGAGTATTACGACTCTCTCGCGAACTACTTACGTGCGAAGTATGCAGGTTATAAATTTGATGGCGTAATTGCGACGGACGATAACGCAGCCAATTTTCTTGAATCTCTGCCTAATTTGATTGATCGCTCCACACCTGTCGTTGCAGCCGGCATCAATGATTTCAGCACCGACATGTACGCGGTGTCTGACAGAGCAACTGTGCTTTACGAGAACGATCAGATAGACGTTAATATTAAGCTGATCTCCAAATTAAGACCTAATCTAAAGAATCTCTATTTTGTAAATGATTACAGTGTCACGTCTGAATTGATTCATAAAGAAATGAAGAAAATGATGGCTGAATTTTCAAATATCAATCTCGTAGAAATTCGCGACTTGTCGCTGGAGCATACGAGCCAATTTTTGGAAGGGATCTCTGCGGACGATGCGGTATTGCTCAGTCATTACAACACCGAGTTAAAGCAAGGGGTTTATCACACTTACCAAGAGATTGCGGATACGTTGTCAAAATCGAGTGCTGCTCCGGTGTTTGCTTTATGGCAGTTCTATATTTCGGGTGATGTACTCGGTGGTTACGTTAATCACTCACAAAGCATGGGTGAACAGGCCGTCGATGCGTTGGATAAATACCTTCCACTTGGTTTTACTACACCGTTAACTCCCGGAGACAACAAACGTTTTGTATTCAATTACCCTGCAATGAAGAGATACGGGATTAGTGGAAACGCGTTACCTGACGAAGCGGTTTTCATTAACGAGCCTTCATCCTTTATTCGCAAAAACTTCCAGTTGTTATTGGGGCTGTCGATGGTGATTGCGGGTTTGAGCCTGATCATCTTGATGCAATTTGTCACTCTGCGCCAAAAGAAAGAGTTGGCGAATAAGAACAAACGAATCTTAAAGCTTCAGAAACAGACCTTGAATATCCAAAAGGATATGATTCATGTTCTCGGAGAGGCAATTGAAACCCGCTCTGGCGAAACTGGTAATCATGTTAAGCGTGTAGCCAAGTTGTCTGCACTGCTTGCTAAGTATCGTGGCTTGAGCCATCGCGAGGTCGAGATGATTGAGATCATCAGCCCAATGCACGATGTGGGTAAGATTTCAGTCCCTGAATCAATCTTGGATAAACCTGGGAAATTAACCGACCAAGAGTGGGAGGTGATGAAGCTTCATACTACGGCTGGCTATAACTTACTAAAGAGCGGAGCGGGTGATATTACCAACCTCGCGGCAATCATTGCTAACGAACATCACGAGCGTTGGGATGGTGCTGGATACCCGAATGGAAAAGTGGGTGATGAAATACACCTGTTTGCTCGTATCACTGCCGTAGCCGATGTGTTTGATGCGCTGCTTAGTGCACGTTGCTACAAAGAACCGTGGCCGTTAGATATGGTGGTCGATTTGTTTGAGCGAGAGTGTGGCTACCAGTTTGATCCTCAGCTAACTAAATTGCTACTGAAACACTTATCCGAGTTTGTCGCTATCCGAGATTCGTACCCCGATACTGGAACTGTAGAATATGCGTCTTCACCTTCGCTTGAAGCTAAGGTCTTAGAAGAGTCGGTTGTTAGCTAATTGTCGCTCTATCTGAGTAGCCTATAAGCCATTTTTTTTATCGATTCACCACGATCCGGCTAGGAAGTAGTGATTTATATTTTCTCCTGAAATTGAGTAGCTTATGTAAAGCTCGCAGTATTTGGTTTCGTAGAATCTGGGTTAATTTAAAGAAAACTGTTGCTTATGCTGAGCGATAAAGTGATCAACTCCATATTTCGCGAAGAGAAATAAGCCTGTATCTGCAAACTGTTACCTCAATCATCTCGCGCATTGAAAGAACACTATAGGATAAAACTTGGATTCAATCTGAGTGAGATACCTATGCGGTTAGAACAGACTAAATGTGTGATTTTCGATTGTGACGGAACACTTATCGATAGTGAAAAGCTGTGCTGCCAAGCTTTGGTGAACGTTTTCACTGGCTTTGGAGCGGAGCTAAACGTCAACGACTGCTATGCGCACTTTCAAGGCGGGAAGCTAGCCGACATCTTAATGGATACACAAGAACGTCTTGGGTTATCTATCTCGATTGATACACTTGAGCCGTTATATCGCAATGAATTACAAGCACTGTTCCAGCGTCATTTAAAACCGATGGATGGCGCTATCGAACTTATTGAATTCCTCAAACAACAAGACATCGAGTTTTGTATTGCTTCCAATGCACCGAAATCTAGGGTTGAATCTTCATTGGCGATGACAGGCATGCTAGACGACTTCAAAGGCAAAGTGTTCTCAGCTTTTGATGCTAACAGCTGGAAGCCAGAGCCTGATCTAATCATGTACACGGCCATGAACATGGGCTTTCTGCCAAATGAGTGCATCTACGTGGATGATACGTTGAAAGGGATTGAGGCTGGTGTTCGCGCGGGTATCCAATCGTTTCGATTACGCCCGAGTATTGATGAAGCAATCGTAGATCCCGAAGCCGACTCAGCAGAACTCGCGGCTCAGGATATCTACAGTTTAGAAGAAATTTCAGTTTGGATTAATGGCAAGCACTGCTCAAATGGTGGTATATCGAATTCTGCAGCTTTGGTGGGGTAGAGCTTAGTTGAAGGCTGACTACCTTACTAAATTGTTTGGTGTGGAAACCGCAAGATGCACAAGTAAACTTTTCTCCACTTTCTGAAAGCAGATACTCGTCGTGTTGGCATAAAGGGCATGTAATGTCGTCGGTGTTTGGTGTTTCTGTTTTATTCATTATGTGTCACCTGCAGCAAGGGGGTAAGCGAAAAAAGACCCGTTCAATTAGATTACTCCTAAGCTCGAATATTAGACAGTTCTGACACTTCTTAATCTCTCCTTTGCGACTTGCTTCATGGTAATTGATAATGTCATCGTTATTGACCATGGTTCTTGTAATGTTATTAAACAAAAGCCAAAAAGAAAGGACCCATTACGAGTCCTCATTAGTTTGTTTTCAATTCACGCCGCTAGTTCACCAGTTGATCCTTAAGTTCGGTAGCGTGCCAATGTCTGAGATAGAGAAACCGACGCTTCTGTTAGCCTAGATACGCCATTTGAAGAATTCTGAGCCACGTCTTTAATCACATCGGATTGGCTTCGAATATCGTTAAGCTCTGCTGCAATCGTATTGGCAACGTTACTTTGCTCATCGGCTGATGTTGCGATTTGGATACTCATGTCCATTAGCGCTTGAGCTGAATCTGCAATCGAGTTTACGTCGTGACCAATGTCCGAAATCAACTGGCTACTGGTTTGCGCTTGATCAACCGTCTGTTCGGTGATCTTCGCGATATTTTGGCTCTCTTGCTGTAAGCGCTCAATCATCGCTTGGATTTCTACCGTTGCCGACTGAGTGCGGCTTGCCAGTGTTCTTACTTCATCAGCAACAACAGCGAAACCTCGGCCTTGTTCGCCCGCACGAGCGGCTTCAATCGCGGCATTCAAAGCAAGTAAGTTAGTTTGCTCTGAAATAGCATTGATCGTCGTGATGACCTCGTTAATTTGGCTCGTATTCACATTCAAGCTAGTAACAGAAGATGAGGTTTGCTCAATCAAAGAAGAAAGGGTGGTGATTTCTGAGATCGCTTGTTGAACTTTCGCGTGGCTATCGTTGATTTGCTGCGCGTCTTGCTCGGTTTGTTCCGTTGAGCGTGCAGAGATGTTAGAGACTTCATTTGCTGAAGCTGTCATCTGATCCATTGCTGTCGCTACAGAGTCTAGAGATGCGTTTTGGCTCATGATTTGTGTTTCGCTGCGCTTCATCTCTGTTTCGAAAGAAGCTGACGTTTCACTTAGCGTTGCTGCACTGTGGTTTACGTTGTTGACTAACTCGCTAAGCGTGTCCATTGAACGGTCAAGCGCACAACCAATCGTGCCGAACTCGTCACGGCCAGGGTGGAAGCCAAGGCGTGATGTTAAGTCACCATCACCAATCTTTTGAGTCGTTGAATAAAGAACCCAAAGTGCGCCGCCTAGGAAAGTCGCTACCCAGTAACAGAAAAGACCAAAAGGCACACACCACAAGAAGCTCAGTAATAAAGTGTACAGTGCTTGCTGCTTTTGATTCTGTATATCGTTAGTTGAAACGGTAAGTGAGTAGTAGTTGCCATCTTGTGCGAGTGCTGTGGCAGTCGCCGAACCATTGTTTGAAATAGTGGTTTGTTGAGCGCGAGTTTGCTGGCTAACAGAGCGAACAGAAGCAGGGGAATCTGATGCTGATAAAATGCCTTGCAGTTGATACTCGACCTGCTGTTTTGCAGTTACGTCAATGTGTTCCATTTTGTTGACGTAGTTCAGTCCAGCTAGGCTTGCCAAAGCGGCAAAAAAGATTAAGAAAATGACCCAAAATTTGTCGTTGATCGACATCTTGATAAACAGTTTGTCTATCGTTCGAAATTGTACTTCTTTCATAAAAACTCCACGGTAAATCCTTTACCGTGGACTCTAAATAACCGACCTCAATAAAAATGTGACTTCAATCGACTAATTGTGAAAATTAATGATAGTGATATGTCATTTATGAGAACTGAATCAAGTAAATTAGTTCTGTATAGGTTTATTAGCCTAAAGAAGGCAGTAACCCTACTGAAATAAGAACTTGAATCGCAATGATAAATACGCCAACGCTACCTGCTAAAAACAACGCTTTGCTACCGCCTAACACTTGGTAACTGGCTTCTGAAGATTGTGGTTTGACAGAGAAATCAGTGTAACGAACCTTGTAGACCATCACTGTTGGTAACAGAATCGCGAGCACTGAAAGTGCAATGGCTGCGTAGCCTAAAGCCATGATGAAGCCTTGTGGGTAAAATAAGGCAAACCCCAGTGGCGGTAAGAAGGTGATAGCAGCTGTCTTAACACGTTTTGCGTTACCTAGTTTCTTGCTCAGTGAGTCGCCCATGAATTCAAATAAGCCCAAGCTCACACCAATAAAAGATGTCAGCAGTGCAAGGTCTGCAAACACACCGACGATCACGCTTAGGTTGGATTGATGAACCGTTTGCGATAGCGAGACTAATAGCGCGCCCAAGCTTGTGTCAGACAACAACTGCTCTTGGCTAATCACGCCCAAAGTAACACTTTGCCAGAAAACGTAGATAACCAGAGGCAGTGCCGAGCCAATAATCATTACCTTACGTAAAGAACGAACGTCACCATCTAGGTATCGAACAATTGATGGGATGCTGCCGTGGAAACCAAAAGAGGTAAACACAACCGGAATAGCCGCAACAATCAGGCCTTGCTGTAAAGGCATGCTCATTAAGTATTGAGAGGTAATGTTTGGCGCTAGGAAGCTGAGTACCAAAACCATCGCGATAAGCTTTAAGCCAAACAAAACGCGGTTAACTTTATCAACACTGTGTGTACCAATCGTAACAACGCCGGCAACTAATAGGGTAAATAGAAGCGTGGTGATTTGAGCATTAAGTTCGATACCCGCGATATCCGAAATTCGTTGGTTAAATTGCGCACCGCCGCCAGCTATGTATGCCGCACACAGAGCGTAGAAAAGAAACATCACCGCGAAGCTCGCAATCCACTTTCCTTTTGTCCCCAAAATGGTATGAGCTAACGTGTGTAGGGTAGCGTCAGATTCTGCGAATTGGTGAAGCTCTACCATTAATAGCGCAGTAAAAGCCATTAACGCCCATAAACCCAGCATCAAGAAAAGTGAAGTTGAAAAGCCAATACCTGCAGAAGCAAGTGGAAGAGCGAGCATGCCAGCACCAATGGTTGTGCCTGCAATGATCAAAGTACTACCAAAAACCTTTGATTTATTCATTGTATATAATTCTTTACGTTAGGGTGTGTTTTCATTGTAATTCTTCTAGCTTAAGCGCATAAACCCAAAGAATATCTCGATTTTGAAGTATTCTGATTGAGTTTAATTCCAAATGCAATTCTTATTGTAATTAAAAGCATCCACTGTAAATTAATATTTACACAAAGGGGCGTGTCAGCATTCAAATGAGCAAAGCAAACTTTTGACCATGATCGGTTTCAAAATTTATAGAGTAATTTGTTGTACTTGGTGTAAGGTGGCAGTACATATGTCGTTCGCGTATACCCCTTTAGCGCAAAAAAGCGTTAATGATCGCGAGTAGCTTTAAGCTATGAATATGGAATGGGTAGAGTAGAGTGCGTTCATCAAAGTGACATAATATAAGTCCAAGATGGTGCACTAGTTAATCGGACATCATGTCCACATCAAGGAATAGAGGGGGCACAATGAGTGACCAATCTTATAATGACGAAAGTCTAGAGTTGTTAGATGCTATGGAAATTGGCATTGATTTGTCTGACTATGAGCAGACAGTGAAACAGTTAGCAGAAGAGCTTTTCAAGTCTTCGAACTAAGCTTTTAAGATCTTTAATTCAGTTTCAACTGAAACGTTTTAAAGCTAAAAGTTTTCTTAGCTAAAGCTTCTCAAAGCAAACAATTCTAAACTGAGCAAATCGTATTCGCTCACACGTCATACCAAAACTATCCTCATTAAAGTTCGCGAAGATAAACGAGTACGTTTACCATGTTACTTAGTTCTCGATACTTTAATGAGGTTCAATGAACTTTCTTGCACACCTTCACATCGCCAAACACTGTAACAGCAACTTAGCAGGTAACCTGTTAGGTGATTTTGTTAAAGGCGACCCTAATAAACACTATTCTGATTCCCTTTCTGACGGTATTAGGCTTCATCGATTTGTTGATAGCTATACTGATCGTCATGATGTATCTCGTTCTGCAAAATCACTTTTCTCAGACCAAACACGACGCTTTGCGCCTATCGCACTCGATGTATTTTGGGATCACTGCTTAGCCAATCATTGGGATCAGTTTTCACAGCAGACATTAGAGCGTTTTTGTTCAGATAGCCATGAGCAGATCTTTGAACATCAAGAGCCACACTGGCCTGAAAATTTCGTTATGGTTCACCAGAAAATGGCTGAGCATAGATGGTTAGAGAGCTATCAAGACATGTCATCTATAGAGGTGGTGTTGCAGCGAATGGCGTTGAGAAGGCCTAAGCTCGGTATGCTCGAGGCATGTTACGATGACCTCGAACGTCACTATGATACGTTGCAGTGTCACTTTAATGAGCTTTATCCCAACGTTTTAGAGGAAGCTAAGCAGTTTAATGCGCTTCAAATGAAGAAAAATCAAAAGGAAAGGTAAACAGCGTAATGCAGGTTTGCTACAATCCGCGCCTATTTAATCTTTGAGCATCATACTATGTCTGAATCTACAAAATCTTTTAACCAACTAGGATTATCTGAGCATCTTCTTGCCACGTTGTCTGAGCTTAATTTTACGGCTCCTACCAGTGTTCAAGAACAAGCAATTCCATTGGTATTAGAAGGCAAAGATGTACTGGCTGGTGCTCAAACGGGTACAGGTAAAACGGCTGCGTTTGGTTTACCGATTATTCAAAGATTAATCGAGACAAAAGACAACGTTATTCCGAACCCTAAGCTCGTTCGTGCGCTTGTATTAGTGCCAACTCGTGAATTGGCACAACAGGTTTTCGATAACTTAACTAGCTACGCAAAGGGCACCGACATTAAAGTCGTGGTGGCTTACGGCGGCGTTAGCATGAAGGTGCAAACTGATAACTTACGCGGTGGCGCAGATATTCTTGTCGCGACGCCTGGTCGTCTTATTGATCACATGTTCACTAGAAACATCATGTTGAGCCAAACGGAAGTACTGGTACTGGATGAAGCTGACCGTATGTTAGATATGGGCTTCATGCCTGACATCAAGCGTATTCTTTCTCGCATGAACGAAGTGCGTCAAACTCTGTTCTTCTCTGCAACGTTTGATAACAAAATCAAAGCGATTGCACACCGTATGATGCAGAAGCCAAGTGAAATCCAAGTTACGCCAAAAAACAGCACCGCTGAAACCGTAACACAGATGGTTTACCCGGTAGATAAGTCGCGTAAAAGTGAGCTATTAGCGTATTTGATTGGTTCAAAAAACTGGCAACAAGTGTTGGTGTTCACAAAGACTAAGCAGGGCACTGATGCTCTCGTTAAAGAGCTTAAGTTAGACGGCATTAAAGCGGCATCAATCAATGGCGATAAGAGCCAAGGTGCGCGTCAAAAAGCCCTAGACGATTTCAAGTCAGGCAAAGTTCGTGCGTTGATCGCAACCGACGTGGCAGCTCGTGGTATTGATATTCAGCAGCTAGAACAAGTTGTGAACTATGACATGCCATTTAAAGCAGAAGATTATGTTCACCGCATCGGACGTACTGGCCGTGCGGGTAACAGCGGCTTAGCGATCTCTTTGATGAGTCAGGATGAAGCTTACCTATTGGGTGATATTGAGCGATTACTTGATACTCGCTTGCCTCAAGAGTGGCTAGAGGGCTTTGAACCAAGCCTTGAAAAAGATCTAGCGCCCGATCGTGGTGGTCGCAGCAAAAGCCGTTCATCAGAAAAACGTAAGATGAAAGCGAAGCTTAAGATTCACCAAAACCGCGGTAAAGCACGTCGCTAATAAGCTGTACAAAGCTCCAGTTTAAAGATCTATACATATAAAAATGCGCCGTTACAGTGACTTCTGTAACGGCGCGTTTTTGTATCTTATAAGCTCATCATGGGTATGAACCCGATTAAGCTTTATGTTCCTGGTTACATTTCCATTCACATGGCACTTCATAAATCAGCTCTTCAATCGAGGTTGGGTTTAGAACCCACTCTTCATCAATATTGAACTTGCTGACCATCTGCGTGTTGAAAAGCTGCCAATGCTTAAGTAGGACATCTTCAGGAGAGGTGACCATATCGCCTTCATTCCAAGTGCTTTCCATAAAGGGAGTGAGGCATACAGCGCCGTTTGCGTACATGATCATTTGCCATTTAACTTCGTAAATGTTGATCATTTTGTCTGGGTTAGCTGCATTGTACTCAGCAGCAAGCCCGTTAATCTCTTTTTCAACATCGCCGACATTGTCGATGAAGTAATCAACTAGGTTGTCTTCTTGGCGAACAGAGTCTGAAATAAGCTGCATTGGCCTACGTGAGTGAATCATGTTGGTGAACAGACGCATGCTAAACAGGTAGATAGCGATATTTGGCGCAACATCTTTTGGCAGCTCTTCCATAATCTTACTGATGTAAGACTGAAAATAATCGTGTAAACAATCACTTATTGCATGCCAAATCTTTTCTTTGCTACCAAAGTGGTGGCGGATAAGGCTATGCGAGACGCCTGCCTTTTCACTGATGTTTCGCAGTGATACACGATCGTAGCCAAAGTCACAGAACATGTCTGCGGCAACGCTCATGATCAAAAAACGCGTCTCTTCGGCGTCTTTTGCACTTCTTCTACCTTGCTTCTTTTCGGTCATCTTCATTTCACATAATTACCTGATTACAACATTCTACACTGTTTTTACTGAAATAAAAAATACTGCACAAGTGGAAAGTAAAGCTTGAGAATTATTTAATATTAAATATACTGCCCACCTGTGTAATAAATCATAATAATTAAACGGAGAGGCATCATGCAGTTCAATTTGTCTATCAATGCCATATCGAGCAAGCGCATGGGATCTGTTATTGCAGCACTATTGCTCGCAGGCTCTCTAACTGGATGTGACAAAGTTCAGTCAGAGGAAAATGTGCAGGTAATCAAGCCAGTCAAGCTGTTCGAAATCCCACAACAGACTGATATTGATCTCGATAGCTTCATTGCAAAGGTTGATGCAACCGACCGTGCGGCACTTTCTTTCCAAGTGGGTGGAGATATAGAAACCTTCGATGTTCGTATGGGACAAGAAGTGAAGAAAGGTCAGGTGTTAGCCGTATTAGACGCGACGGATTACCGTATTGCCGTTGACGCAGCCCAAGCTAAATTTGATCTGGCGAACAGCCAATACAAACAAGCTTCTGAGTTGTATGCGAAAAAACTGGTCAGTACCGATTACTACGACCAAGCCGTAAACACCTTTACTGCCGCTGAAGTTGAGTTGGACCAAGCAAAAACAAACCTTGGCTACACCACCTTAGTTGCTCCATTCGATGGCGTGGTATCGATGGTGTTTGGAAAGCAATATCAATTGATCGCAGAAAAGCAGCCTGTACTGAATATTTTGAATCACAGTGAAATGGATGTGACGTTTTCAATTCCAGTATCAAAGCTTGAAGACCGTTCTATTCAAGACCTAACGAGCTCAAACATGTGGGTTGTGATGGACAGCCACCGCGGCATTCGTATCCCGACTCGCTTTAAAGAAATCTCAACGCAACCAGATGAAGATACCAACAGCTACCAAGCGGTTGTGTCTATCGAAAAGCCAGAAGGCATCAATCTACTTTCTGGTATGACAGCGCAAGTTGAAGTTCAGAAAAGTAAATCTGACTACGGCATTGGTATTGTGGATTCAGCTTGGTTAAACAAAGACGTAGGCCATGGTGAACTATGGCGTTATAACCCTGACTCTCAACTGATTTCTAAAGTACAAGTCCTTCTTGATGAGCAAGGCAAGGTTATCGACGGATTGTCGTCTGGTGACCTTATCGTTGAAGCGGGTGTGGATGTGTTATCAGACGGACAACAAGTAAAAGCTTGGCTTCGTGAGGGCGGTATTTAATGAACCTTTCAAAATTATCAGTTGTTGTCGCGTCGGTTCTGTTACTTCAAGCCTGTAACAATGAAGCTGTACACCGTGAACAACCACCTTTGTTGGTTTCTACCTTTGAAGTTGGCGCACCGCTTACTAATCAGTTCAGAAGTTTTAATGGACAGGTGATGCCAGCTGAATTGACTCCCTTGGCATTTAAGCTAGCAGGCGAGATTCAACAAGTATTAGTAGAAGCGGGCGACAATGTCGAAAAAGGGCAGTTATTAGCCACCTTAGATAACGCAACGTACGTCCAAGATCTGACTGATGCTCAATCTCAATTCAAACTGGCGAGCAAACAGTTGGCCCGTGGTACTGAGATGTTTGGCAGCGAAATGTTATCGCAATCAGAACACGACCAACTGACGGCTAACTACAAGCTCGCATCGGCGAATTTGGCGGCGGCAAAACGCAAGCTAGGTTACACAGAACTTTTAGCGCCATTCTCAGGAACAGTCTCAACTGTCGATAAGCAACGATTCGAAAATACGACGCCTGGAGAAACACTACTGAGTGTGTACCAGAACGACAAGGTGTATGTGCGAATTCAAGTATCAGATTCGATCTTGGCGTCAATTAGCCCAGACATGCGTTCAAATAGCTATCGTCCTGAGGCGACCTTTGGCGGTCACACAGGCCAATATCCACTGACGTATCTTGAACACACCAGTGAACTGCACCCACAATCCCGTACCTACGAATTTTGGATGCAGATGCAGCAGCCTGAAAGTGAAATCCTGCCAGGCACGAGCGTTACGGTCAATGTAGATATGGCGAAAGCGGGCCTGAGCGATGTTCAAGGCTACCAATTACCAATGACAACGCTAGAAGCGGGCTCTGAAGCGAATCAGTTCTATGTGTGGAAAATGGAAGACGGACAAGCATTCAAAAGCGAAGTAGAAGTCGACAAGATCAGTGGCCAAGGCGCACTCATCGCTCATGGTGTTGAGCAAGGTGAGCTACTCGTAAATTCGAATTTAAGAAAACTCCGTGACGGAATCCAATTGTCAGGAAAAGCAGAATGAACATCGCAGAATATTCAATAAAGAACAAAGTAATCAGCTGGCTGTTTCTAGTCATTTTGGCCATTGGCGGTGTGACGTCTTTTGGTAATCTATCCCGTTTAGAAGACCCAGCTTTTACCATTAAAGATGCAATGATTATTTCAACTTACCCTGGCGCTACGTCAATGGAAGTTGAAGAAGAGCTGACTTACCCACTAGAAAAAGAGATAAGACAGCTTCCGTACATCGACAAGATTACCTCGACATCATCGAACGGTATGTCCCAAATTATGGTCAGTATGAAGATGGACTACGGTCCAGACGAGCTGCCTCAGATCTGGGATGAAATGCGCCGTAAGATCAACGATCTACAACCAACACTGCCAAGTGGTGTAAATTCCGTTCAGATCATCGATGATTTTGGTGATGTGTTTGGTGTGATGATCATGCTGACCGGTGATGGTTACGATTACGTTGAGCTCAAACAGTACGCAGATTACCTAACGCGTGAAATCGAACTGGTCGACGGTGTCGGTAAAGTTAACATTGCAGGTGACCAACAAGAACAACTGTTTGTTGAGATGTCACTGGAACGCTTAGCCGCATTGAACCTAGATATGTCGACGGTGACAGCATTGCTAGCACAACAAAACAGTGTGGTATCGGCAGGCGAGGTGATGCTGAATGGTCAAAGCCTAACGATTAAGCCAAACGGCACATTAAGCACGGTTGAAGAACTAGAAAACCTGATCATTCATGGTCGCGATACAGGTAACCTGATTCGCTTGAAAGATGTCGCTGAAGTAACTCGTGGCATTCAAGAAAAGCCGGGCAATGTATTAACGTACAACGGTAAACCAGCAATCAACTTGGGTATTGCGTTCTCTTCTGGTGTAAACGTGGTTGAGATTGGTAAAGCACTGGATGCGGAACTGGATCGCCTAGAAAGCATTAAGCCAGCGGGTGTAGAACTGAATTACTTCTACAACCAAGCGCAAGAAGTAGACAAATCTGTGGCTGACTTCTTAATCAGCCTAGTTGAAGCGGTAGCCATCGTTATCATTGTATTGTTGTTCGCAATGGGCTTACGCAGTGGTTTGATCATCGGTTTGGTTCTTCTATTGACGGTATTCGGTACCTTCATCCTGATGGATTACAACGATGTTGAACTGCACCGCATCTCTCTGGGGGCACTGATCATCGCGCTGGGTATGCTGGTGGATAATGCGATTGTTGTCGTTGAAGGTATTTTGGTGGGCTTGAAGAAAGGCAAAACCAAGCTTCAAGCAGCGAAAGACATCGTCAAGCAAACACAATGGCCACTGTTAGGTGCGACCATTATCGCTATCACAGCGTTTGCACCGATTGGTTTGTCGAAGGATGCGACAGGCGAATTCATGGGTTCACTGTTTTGGGTACTGTGTTTCTCACTGTTTTTGAGTTGGGTAACTGCACTAACACTAACGCCATTCCTTGCCGAGATGTTGCTTAAAGAAGAAGACAAGGTTGATGAGAACGAAGACCCATACAAAGGCATCCTGTTTGTGGTATTCGGTGCGTGTCTGAAAGTAGCACTTCGATTTAGATGGCTTACTGTAGTTAGTATGGTCGCTCTATTAGCAGTTTCTGTCGTCGGTTTTGGTATGGTGAAGCAGCAGTTCTTCCCGCCGTCAAATACCCCAATGTTTTACGTAGACATGTGGATGCCAGAAGGCACCGATGTTCGTGAAACGATCAAGCAGACAGAAAAAGTTGAAAGCTACATTCGCCAGCAAGACGACGTGGAGTTTGTAACGACAACGGTTGGGCAGGGCATGCAACGTTTCGCTCTGACATACCAACCAGAGAAAAGCTACGAAGCGTACGCCCAGTTACAAGTAAGAACCACTGACCGCGACACTATGTTTAAGGCTCTAGCGGCGCTAGACAAAGACTTAGCGAACGAATTTGAGCAACCGACGTTCCAGTTCAAGTTGATTGAGTTTGGTCCGTCACCCGCTTCAAAAATTGAAGCGCGTATTATCGGTGCCGATCCACAAGTACTGCGTAACATTGCAGTTGAAGTCGAAGACATCTTGCTTGCCGATCCAGGCTCTCGAAATGTTCGTCATGACTGGCGTGAACGCACTAAAGAACTTGTACCACTGTTCAACGAATCTAAGGCTCGTCGCCTAGGCATTTCAAAAACTGACTTGTCTGAGACATTACAGATGGCGTTTGGCGGTTACAACATCGGCCTACTGCGTGATGGTACTCATATGTTACCTATCGTGGCGCGTTTACCGGAAGAAGAGCGTTTTGATTTCGAATCGCTAAACAATGTGAAGATTTGGAGCCCATCACTACAAACTTACATCCCAGTTGAGCAAGTGATTGATGGCGTAGAGCTTCAATGGTCTGAGCCACTGATTCAGCGTCGCGACAGAAAACGTACGCTAACAGTATTGGCTGACCACGATGTTCTTGGTGATGAAACGCCAGCGAGTCTGTTTGCTCGTGTGAAACCAAAGGTAGAAGCATTAGATTTACCAGAAGGCTACAGCATTAGCTGGGGTGGTGAGTACGAAAGCTCTAAAGATGCGCAAGAATCTCTGTTTGGTTCACTGCCAATGGGTTATTTGCTGATGTTTATCATCACGATGCTTCTGTTTAACTCGGTTCGTAAGCCGCTTGTGATTTGGTTTACGGTTCCACTCTCTATCATTGGTGTTTCAATTGGTCTGTTAGGTACCAATATGCCATTCAGCTTCACAGCGTTCCTTGGCTTATTGAGTCTAAGCGGCATGATTTTGAAGAACGGCATTGTACTGCTTGACCAGATCAACAGTGAGCTATCAACAGGTAAAGACCCATATTTAGCGGTTGTCGACAGTGCGATTAGTCGTGTACGACCGGTATCTATGGCAGCATTAACGACTATCTTGGGTATGATTCCTTTGGTATTCGATGCATTTTTCGGCTCGATGGCGATTACCATCATGGCAGGCTTAGGCTTTGCTACCGTACTAACGCTAATAGTAGTACCGGTGATGTTCGCTATTTTATATAGAATCAAACCGTCCACTGCGGGTTATTAGGGAATGATATAAAACAGATTCTTTTAAGCCAGCCCAGTCAAATTTGACTGGGTTTTTTATGCGTGTTGTCCCGTCCTGAAATGTGTTGACACGTGAGAGCGGTAAGAGGGTACGAATAGGCAAGCATTAAAAAATCCGCTACTCAATGGGCAAGCGGCTTTAAGAACAATAGGGCGATTCTAAATTGCTAGCCGTATGTCTAACTCAATCGGCTTTGGCATGGCTAAGTGATAACCTTGATACATATCGAAGCCTAAATTTTGCATCGCTGCGAGTTGTTGTTGGGTTTCTATCCCTTCGATTACCGTCTTCGCACCGATTTGAGTAGCAAGCTTTAGGGCCAACTCCATTTCACTTGTGTCGCCTTGTTCAAAATCCAACATCACAGAGCGATCTATCTTGATGATATGAGGATTAATATGGCGAACCCGCTGTTCTGTTGACGCTTGTGTTCCGAAATCATCAACAGCGATTTGAAAACCATTTTCCGCCAATGAATGGGCTGCGTCTTTCAAACGTTCTTCACTCTCTACATTAAGCTCGACCAACTCCATCACAATTTGTTCGCACGATAAGTTAAGCTCATGCAGGCGCTTAGCTAACAAGCTATCGCTCACTTTCTCTGCGGCAAATAACTCGCCAACATTAGGAAGAACATTCAAGAAAAGGTGTAAATGACGAATAGTCGACTGTGCGAAGTTGCGTATATGAATGGCTCGGCTCAGCCTCTCGACATTAATTTTGTCTGTGCATGAGGTTTCGTCGGAATGAAAGAAGTGATCAGGGCGAACAATGGCACCTTTGCTGTTCGAAATTCGAACTAAAGCCTCTACACCTATCTGAGTCATAGAAGAATCAAATATAGGTTGGTAGACACTTCTAAGTGTTAGGTCTTGATATTTCGCAATAAACTGCATATCGGCATCCACAGATATACAGCTAATAAATTCACTTCTGTCTGATAAAATCATAGTCGCTAATAAAGGTGTTTATTTAATGACGAGAATATACGTCACGGCTGTCACAATATTGACAGGTGTTACTAAATTGTCAATTAATAAAAATTCATTTGTAACGTCAATATTTAAATTAATATAACTAACGAAAATCAGCATGATAAATGACATTAACCATTAAATTTACTTATCATTGACTGTGTTTGATAGTTTAAGTGAATCTAATGGCTGAGTAACGTCTCACATATTAACCCCAACCAATATAAGGCTAGAACGCTGATACACCAGAGAAAAGTAGTGTTAATGGCTTAAATTATGGGGGAGTGTCAAAGTTACATTATTAACAAACAACTCTGTTTGCATATAAATGATATCTACTTCTCAAAATATGAACGATGAGCTGATAAGTTATTATTTTATCGAAGATAAATTTTGATTGATTATTGGGTAGGGCTTGAGTTGGGTTTTATAAAATATTGGGATGGAGGTCTAACTATTTACTTTCAAGACTGATTAAAAAAGTTGACCCGTATTCTTACTGCCATTGAAGTACTGCGTAAAGTTGCAGGTATTTACGAACCAGTTGTTGATTTCCTGACCGCTTTAAAGGGTGTCCAAATTTAATGAAGCAAGGGCTGATTTTAAAATTATTATTTAAGTCAGTAGCGAATTGAGAATCACTCTCTCTTAGCGTGATACCTTGTTGGCTATATTCCGTGATCTCGTCTGGGAGTTCACCCATCCACCAATGCAATAATTCACCACTGTTTTTACTTCGGCTAATCCAATGGTCGGAGACAATGATCAAAACGTCATTGGGTTGAATGGAAAATCCATACTCTTGTTGCCAATTATGGATGTCCAACATTAACTTTCTACGACAGGTTTTCCCGGCGCTCACCATATGATGACTGATCATCCAAACGGTACCAATTTCGGAAGATATTCGGAAGTGTCGAGGCGTTTCGCCAGAAGAAAGCATTTCAAGTGGGCTGATGTTGCTTGCATGATTAAAGCTAACGAAGGTGTGCTCCATTCGGCGGGCAAATGCCTTACCTATATGGTGCTCACTGATCCCTTGATTGTGTACAGTAGGGTAGTGGCGTTCACAGAGCTTTAGGCAATCGTCTTGAAATTGATTAACGCTTTTAATCACTAGATCTAATAACAATGAAGTCCCTTATACACAGCTACTATCTTATTGATGGGCAATAGTACGGTAATTGCGGTTCCGTTACCTATCGTCAAAGTGCGAGTTCTTGATCTCTCTATCAAAATTAACCATTGCTGAGTGATTTTATGGATAGCACTGGCGCTCTACAGGTCTGTATTCTAAATTATGAGGAATTCTAGCTAGTTACCTCGACTATAGTCTAGTCAGCAAATCACAATTGATCTACTTACTCTTTATTTGGAAACATTCATGACCATTCAATTAGATTCGAAACAAAAATCTGAGCTTACTCATACGCTCCAAAAGTACCTGCAGGATGAACTTGATGTGGAGCTTGGTCAGTTCGACACGGAATTCTTGGTCGACTTCATCAGCAAAAAATTTGGCGCAGTGTATTACAACAAGGGGATAGAAGACGCTCAGAAAGTGATGGAACGCAAAATGTTAGACATCTCAGATGAGCTCTACGAAATCGAGCAAATTGTTGAAATTTAACGTTTAGCCCAAACTTGTTCAAATAATTTGAATAACTCGTTTAATTTGCAATGATGTAACTATTGTAAAGCTTGGTAAATAATATGTTACACAAACTTAGTGTAGGGTACGCTTTTCAAAACTACACGATTCGTTAACATTCGGAAGAGATGCATGGACAACAACGTTAGAAATTACAACCCTTTAGCTAGAGCGATGCATTGGATTTCAGCTCTCGCAGTATTTGGCTTATTTGGTGTAGGCCTGTGGATGGTTGATCTTTCATATTACAGCGAGTGGTACAAAACAGCGCCAGACTATCACCGCTCGGTAGGCATTCTTTTGGCTACTGTTACTGTTATCCGCTTGGTTTGGAAACTAGTTACCGCGTCACCTAAAGTAGAAGGTAAAAGCTATGAAGTTGCAGCAGCGAAGATCGCTCACGGCTTTATGTACATTAACTTAGCGGTTTTATTTATTTCAGGTTATTTGATTTCAACATCAGATGGCCGCGGGATCGACATATTCAATTGGTTCACTGTACCAAGTATGGGTGAACTGTTTGCAAACCAATCTGATCTCGCAGGAACGATTCACTACTATGCTGCATGGGTACTGATCATCATGGCATCAGTACACGCCTTAGCGGCGATAAAACACCACGTTATCGACAAAGACGATACGCTACGAAAAATGATAGGAGCTTCAAAATGAAAAAGTCAATTATCGCTACAGGATTAGCATTTGCAATGGCAATGCCTTTCGCTGCGAACGCCGCTGATTACGTGATTGATACAAAAGGTGCGCATGCTTCAGTTAACTTTAAAGTTAGCCACCTGGGTTACAGCTTTATCCAAGGTCGTTTTAACACATTCTCAGGTGACTTCTCATTTGATGAAAGCAACGTTGAAGCGTCTACAGTAAACGTAACGGTTGATACTACAAGCCTTGATTCAAACCACGCAGAACGTGATAAGCATATCCGTAGCGGCGATTTCATCGATGCAGGTAAGTTCTCTGATGCGACATTCAACAGCACGAAAGTTGTTGATAAAGGCGACGGCAAACTTGAAGTAATGGGTGACCTTAAACTTCACGGTGTAACTAAGCCTATCGTTATCGAAGCTGAATTCATCGGTGCTGGTCAAGACCCATGGGGCGGTGAGCGTGCAGGTTTCGTTGGTACAACTCGTCTAGAACTTGCTGACTTCAACATTCCAGTAATGGGCGCTTCAAGCTATGTAGATATGGATCTACACGTTGAAGGTGTAAAGAAGTAATCTAGCTATTGTTGATCGCTAACTAGTATCAATCTCTTATGTAACACCAAAAGTTAAATAGATACTTAGAAAGCAACAGTTAGAAATAGAGAAAGGCGCAAAGTTTTCACTTTGCGCCTTTTTTATTGAGATAAATGGCAACGCGTTTAGGTCTGTTTTGTGTCAAACCGTTTAGTACGTTAAAAGCCACCGTTTACCTCTAGCCAGTCAACGTTGCCATGACTGAGTTATCTAATTGAACTACTAATCCCTAATAGTTCAACTTAAGATTAGTTAAGCTGTTTCTAGTTCAGCTTGAGGAACCACGTTTAGTCGGTCACCGTAGATTGGACGCAGTGCTTGCATCACTTCAATGCGAGTCAACACACCCACCATCACGCCATTTTCTAACACTGGAAGCATATGTGGTTGGCTTACTTTCATCGCTTTTGCACGCTCTTCTAGAGAAAGAGATGTCAAGCGAGTTGCGAAGCCCATGCTTGTCGTCGGGTACAGTTGCTCTTTGTCGATGCATAGGAACTCAGCAACGTCTACTAGCTTGTCGTTTGCATCGATTGCCACAACGTCACGGCTCATTAGGTCTACGACTTTTTGGCCTTTAGTTGGGATGTAATCTTGGCACCAAAGGTCAACCATTACGTCATGAACAGAGAAGATACCCACTAGACGGCCTTCAACATCACAAACAGGAGCGCTAACAAGTTGCGCGTCTAAAAGTGTATCAATCGCGACTGATGTTGGCATTTCAACGCTCAATGTAATTGGTTGAGTGTTCATGATTTGCTTGATAGTCGTTGCTGTGTTCATAGTAATTTCCTTAACTGACGTAATTTCTGTTGTTTGTGTAATAGCGGTAATTTTTGCTGCTTTAAGTTGTGGGCGACGGTAGATACTCCAGTTGGCTAAGCCGACCAATACTGAACCACCTACGATGTTGCCGATTGTCACTGGTATTAAGTTTGCTGTGACAAATTGCATGACGTTTAAGTCTGCGTACTGCGCTGGTGTTGCACCGATTTGCATCCAGAAGCTTTCCGGGGCGAATGTTTGAATCGTGATGCCTAGAGGAACCATGAACATATTCGCCACACAGTGTTCAAAGCCTGAGCTTACGAACATTGCAACGGGTAACACGGTCATCATTGCTTTGGTCATTGCGTTAGCGGAGCTGAACGTTAACCAAATCGCTAAACACACCAACAAGTTACAAAGCACACCCAAAGCAAACGCTTGAACTGGGCTGTGGTGCAGCTTGTGTTGAGCAATGTTTAGAGCGTTTAAGCCCCATTGGCCGCCATCCAGTTGATATAAGCCTGCTGCGCTTACCAAAGCCAATAGGAACATGGCACCGATAAAGTTGCCGACATACACTTTGCCCCAGATAGACAGCATCTTAGTGAAGGTGATTTGCTTGTTAGCCCATGAGATGCTGGATAACACTGAGCTGGTAAATAGCTCACCACCGCAAATCACAATCAAGATCAAACCCATACTGAATGCAAGACCGCCGGCTAAGCGACTCAATCCCCATCCAGCATCAGCGCTGCCCGTGGTTACCGTGATGTAGAACAAAAAAGCAAGCCCGATGAATGCGCCAGCCATGATTGCCAAACTCAATGTCATGCTGCTGGTTTTATTTGCTTTACTTAATGCAAACTTCTCTGCTTCCGCCATCATTTCTGTTGGTGAGAACAGTTGATGATTTTCAGAAGTGCTGGTTGCCATATCCCCCCCTTGAACAATCCGTCATGTGTAATTCCTAGTGTTAATGACTTGGTTAATCCGTAATGGTTAATCAGTAATGTTTTGCAGGGCTCGTTGTGTCCTGCCATTCCAGATTAGGGCGTTGATGGGTAGAGGTAAAATTGATAATTTTTAGAAACCACATCAAATTTATTGATATAGATTGGGTTACGCGTAGAATGAAATTGATTGCTCATTGGCTTTATAAAAAACGAGCATCAGGACACAAATAATTAAAAGCATTAAGGATGAATTTTGCGTTATTCATTAAAGCAACTCGCGGTATTTGATGCAGTAGCAGACTCCGGGAGCGTTAGTCAGGCAGCAGACAAATTGGCGTTGACTCAGTCGGCGACAAGTATGTCTCTTGCACAGTTGGAAAAAATGCTCGGCAGGCCTTTGTTTGAAAGGCAGGGCAAGCAAATGGCTCTTACTCATTGGGGGATGTGGCTAAGGCCTAAAGCGAAGCGTTTACTGCAAGATGCGCAGCAAATTGAGATGGGTTTTTATGAGCAGCATTTACTAAGTGGAGAGCTCAAACTCGGTGCAAGCCAAACACCAGCGGAACACCTAGTTCCTGACCTCATCAGTATTATTGATAACGACTTTCCTGAGATGCGAATCTCGCTCGGCGTACAAAGTACCGATGCGGTTATTGATGGCGTATTAGATTATCAATATGACTTGGGTGTTATCGAAGGTCGTTGTGATGACAACCGAGTTCACCAAGAAGTGTGGTGTACGGACCATTTAACGGTGGTTGCATCGGCTCATCACCCGTTTGCGAAGCGTGAACGAGTAAGCTTGGCGCAATTAGAACAAGCAAAATGGGTATTACGTGAACATGGTTCGGGTACTCGCAAAGTTTTTGATAGCTCTATTCACCATTTAATTGGTGATCTTGATGTTTGGCGAGAGTATGAACACGTTCCTGTTTTAAGAAGTTTGGTTGCAAACGGCCCATATTTAACGTGTTTACCTTATCTCGATGTCGAACAGTTTGTTGAGTCTGGTCAACTGGTCACATTAAATGTCCCTGAGCTTGAAATGGAAAGAACCTTGTCCTTTATTTGGCGTGCAGATATGTCTGAGAACCCACTTGCTGAGTGTATTAAGCGAGAAGGTAAGCGCATGATGAAAGGCAAGCCGTCGGTTCTGTAACGATAAATTGATAAAATACTGATAACCAAATATGTTGAATAAGCGATTTCGGTCTCTATCTAGTGATAAATACACATCTGCATACATTATTAATGTGATCGTGATCGGCTAAATAAGGGCTATCTTCCCATAGTATGCTTACTTGATTTTAAGTGAGGCTAAATCCGGTTGCGTTCAATTACGTAATTAGGCTTTAGAAATAGTATGAGTACATTAGTCGCGATTTCATTAACAACAGGTATTTTGTCAGGTCTATGGGGATGGATTGCTATCTCTTTCGGCTTATTGTCATGGGCAGGTTTCTTAGGTTGCACCAGTTACTTTGCTTCGCCAACAGGCGGCGTTAAAGGACTAGCAGGTAGCTTATTGACCAACATGACTGGCGTATTCTGGGCAATGGTGATTATCGAAAGCTCAACCTTCGCAGGGTTAGAGATTTTAGGCTACATGATTACTGCTATTGTGGCTTTCTTTATGTGTATTCAAGCGAAACAAGCGTGGCTAGGTTATATCCCAGGCACCTTCATTGGTTGCTGTGCGACGTTTGCTGCAGGTGGTGATTGGCAACTTGTAGTGCCATCTTTACTGCTTGGTGGTGTATTTGGATACTTGATGAAAGCAACGGGGCTATGGCTTCACGAGAAATCGACTCAATCTTCGGAAGTTGTTGAACAACACGCTAAACAGGCAAAGGCTTAATTCGTTAACCTAACCTTAGTTAGTCACTGTGAACTCTTGCAAGAGAACCCCCAATTAATTTGTATATCGATTTATACAGGCACACCGTTTGGTGTGCCTTTTTTGGTTGAGGCGACTAGCTAAATATTTCATCAGTAGAGCAACTGATAGCATCTATAAAACAAATTATGTTTAGGTATTTCCATTCGCCATGGTGATCACGCGTTTTAATGTCCACCTTAATAAAAGCGGAATGCATTCTTGTCCTTGATTCTCGCAATGAGAAACAATGGCGAGTGCAAGGTCGGGTTTTGCATGTTTCTTCAATACCTTGGCAACCACTTTCTTTGGAGGGATAGGGTGATCGTATGGAATCTTAACCATGTCACGGAAAAAGCTCTCAAATCCATTCATATATAGGTAATGCTCGATATCTTTATCTGGCAGTTCCGTGAGTCGATGTCTTTCCTGATCATTACCAAGCTTCGATAGCACCGTTGCTGCGTATTTTTTACCCGCCGCATCGCCGTCAGTTACCACATGCCAATCGATGCCAAACTCTTGCGCGACCTTAATCAGTGCCTTAAGTCCTGATTGGGCGAACTCAATAATCTGCACACCTTCTGCTGCTAGGTTATAGCCACATTGGTTGGCAAGTTCATTGAACAACCAAACCTCGGTTTCACCTTCTACTAATAGCCAACAGCGAGCAAATAGTGCCCCAGAGCGGTGGAAGCGGATATGAAAACCAATTCGTCGAAGTTCATCCTTACTGAAATGGTTCATGTTGAGTTGATTGGCGATGGTTTTGTCTGACTGACGAACCAAGCGACGAATCGATTGAAGTGGGACCGCCGCAAGTAGGTCGCCACTGTTGGTGGTCAGGATTTTCTGCATGGGCAATTTCTGCATCAAGCTCCAAGCCCTTGCCAAGTGTGTTGGGTGCAATCGACCTTCTGGATCTTCAAGGATCAACAGAGGGCGCGCACATCGCCTTAAGTCGTTTGGCCCTTTAGCTTGTAGATAAGCGTTAAGTAACCCCATGAATAATAAGCGAGTTTGTTTGTTCTTGGTCTCTTCGACGAGTTGATGAATACTCTGATCATTGGTACCCGCAGAATAAAGCAATCCGTCTCGCTGTTTTCTAGGGTTACGACGAGAAGTACTTTTGAAAGAAAAATAGTGCTCAATCAAACTTTGCATCGACTCTAGGCTACTGCGCATTTCACCTTTATTAACATGTCCGGGTATCGCCATAAGACGGCGGCAGGTGTTGTCTATTCGTTTTTCTATTCTTGCTTGTCGACCATTACCGTTATTGGCGCCGTTTCCATTTGTTGTGCCATTGCTCGTGTGATGGTTCCCGTTCCCGTTCCCGTTCCCGTTCCCGTTCCCGTTCCCGTTCCCGTTTGAATTTGCATTAGTTGCGTGAACATTAGTCGGCAGGTGAGCATTGTGGTTAAGGGACTTGCCGTTGAAAGAACGATCAAAGTGCCTTGCATCACGCAAACGGATAACGGGATGTAAGGTCATTAATTCTTGAGCAAGCTTTTCTGAATGATGAAGCTTGAGCGGATTACCGTCCAAACCAAGAAATGCATAGTGTGTTGTTGTCTCATACTGTTCTAACGTCGCGCTGATGCGATAGTAGATGCGAAATACGCCAAATTCATCTTGAACCCAAATAGGTTTGAGTTTGCGATAACGACCTGCGTTAAGTTCGCTCTTATCGTTAGCTTTTAAAGCGAGAACAATTTGAAGATGTTGAGACTGCGGGTGTGAAACAGAGTAATCGACATGAAAATCGGTCATTTCAAAGTGATATGGCACACCGTCTGAGGGCAGAATGACGGAAAGGGCATCCAATAATGAAGACTTACCCCAAGTATTTTCACCAATAAGCGTGGTTAGCTCGTCAAACGCGAGTGACATGCGCTTGATACCTCGAAAGCCAGAAATCTCGATTCTTTCTAGTTGCATAGGCTTACTCCTAACGGAAGGCTCTGCTAATCATTTGAAAGCTAACAGATATCTTTAATCATAATCGAAAAATCCAAATCCGGTATGCTCACCTGTCACAAAACCCGTTGTTTATTAATACGGTGCAAAATGAGATTTTTGATCTATCTCGAGTATTTTTTTGCAGTGCAGTTTCATAAAATTCACGATTCTGTCATGATTCTCGACCTAGTATGAAGGGACAAAGAGAGAAGAAAATATGACTAAAAAGAATAAGCCGACAAAAATAGTGTTGGCACACATCAACGACACCCACTCATACTTTGAACCAACCTCGTTACAGCTATCACTTAAAATGAGCAACCACATCATTGAACCTTATGTCAGTGCTGGTGGCTTTGCTCGAATTTCAACACGCTTCAAACAAATAGAACAAGATGCCCAGCGTCAGAAGGTTGGAACCTTGTTCTTGCACGCTGGTGACTGCTTCCAGGGCACGTTGTACTTTTCCTTATTCAAGGGAAAAGCCAATGCCGATTTGTTGAATGCCCTTAATATAGATGCCATGACGCTCGGTAATCACGAGTTAGACATGGGTAATGAGCCCGTTGCGATTTTCGCGAAAAGAATCAAATTCCCGCTGTTGGCCGGTAACTGGAATCTATCGAATGAGGATATCAATAAAACTCATACGCTAGCGGACAACGACATTGTTAAGCCTTATCTGCCTGAAACACGAAGTGCTTCTTTTATAACGAAAGAGTTTGATGGCGAGAAGGTCGCAATATTCGGCTTAAGCATCGACAAGATGGCAGGCATCGCTAACCCAGATATCGATACACCGTTTGAAAATGCTTTGGAAACAGCAAAAGGGACCATTGAGCAAATCCATCAAGCAGGTATCAACAAGATTGTGTTACTTAGCCATCTTGGTTACGAAGCTGATTTAGAGTTAGCAGCCAACGTAACAGGTATTGGTGTCATCGTTGGTGGTCATAGTCATCGCTTACAAGGTGATTTCTCTGATATCGGCTTAGTTAAAGATGATGAATACGGTGTGAAAATTGGCGATACCTATGTTGTGCAAGCGGGTTTCCACGCCATGAGCTTGGGACACTGCGAAATCGAGTTCGATTCTCAAGGCAAAGTGACGCACTTCAATGGTAAAAACGAACTGTTATTAGGCCGTCGACTCTTTATAGACGCGAAACTGAGTGAAGTAGGGCAAGACGATGCCCACGATATGGCGTGTGAGTTTTTAAACAATCACCCTAATATTGCAGTGTGTAAGAAAGATCCTGAGCTGCAGAGCATTCTGACGGATAAATACCAGCCGCGAGTTCGAAAGCTTCAGCAACAAGTGATTGCTCATGCAGACACTAAACTTCGCCATGTACGTATTCCAGATGCTAAAGGCCCGAGTCAACTAGCCCCCTTGGTTGCTCAATCATTTCACCATCTAATGAACAAGAAAGGGCATCAGGTTGACTTTGCCATTCACAACGCCGGTGGTGTAAGAAATTCACTGAACAGCGGCGATGTCTCTGTTGCCGATATTGCCGGAAAACTACTACCGTTTGCCGTACCTATTGGTGTGTATGAAGTAAAAGGTGAAACGATCGCTTGCATGCTTGAAGGTGCAATCAATAACGCGATTGATAATGGTGTCGTGGGCACAGGTTCAGGTAGCTTTCCTTATACACATAATTTGAGGTTTTGTTACCACAAAGAAGCGCCTATAGGACACAGGATTCACCATCTAGAAATTCACTCTGATGATTCAGGTTGGCAAGCTGTTTCTCGCAACCGTATTTACCGGGGCGCGTCGTCAGCCTATACAATGAAAGGCAAAGAGGGCTATAACGCTGTGTTGGATATGATCGGTGATGGCATGGTCACCACTGACTCTATGGCAGACTGCTTCATCGAGTTTCTGCAAGACCACCCAGAGTCGCTTCAACTCAATGAACCGTTGAATTGTATGGAGTGTTTTAGATAACTAAAGCTGATACTGATATTTAACACTATTACTTTGGGTTATTTATAAAATTGGCATTGTTTATGCTTTATCTCTGCAGGTCGCCTTCTTGTGGAGATATGCATGGATAAGAAAGATTGGTTAGATGCGGTAGCGGTTGTCGGTTGGGTATCAGTTTGGTCAGCGTTAGTGTATTTAATACCTGCCGCAGGGCTGTAAATTGCTCTTTTTGCAACTTCATTACGCAGTGCAATAGTGTGTTTGACTTGCGAATTTATTCTTAGAATCAATTCGCGTGTCTATTTGACAAAGTGGCATCAATCAGAAAGGAGCGTTTGCTCCTTTTTTGCTTTTTCCGTGCAAATTTATATAGACGAAACACAACCAGAGGATTATTATCCACGCGTTTGGGGAGTAGTTAGCGCAAGTTTACATATCGTCATCTCGTTAGGCCAAGAGTCTATCCGGTATGTAAAAGTGAAATCCCATATTTCACTTCAACGAGACCAACGCAATCACAGTCAAGATCCGTAATGGAGCTTGATATGCTTTGTTTGCGGAAGGTCTTTGTACAGTTCTTCCGCCCGGAGGAATAATGAACTCAACTCAATCTCTATTATCTACAAATAGTGAATCCTTTTTTTCATCGCCAATCATGACGACTTATGCGGGCTTTTTCCTGCTAACGGTTATTCTCGTCTCTATTGATATCTATCAGACTCGTGGCGGTAACGTTACTATCAAGAAAGCGGCAATCTGGAGTGTTTTCTGGTTTGTACTTGCGTTTTTGTTTGCTGGCTCGATTTACCTATTTTGGGACATTTATGCGCCGAACAGTGACTACACAGCGCAAAAAGCAACCGTGTCATTCATTACGGGTTACTTGTTAGAAAAATCCCTTAGCGTAGACAACTTGTTTGTTTTTGCGATGATCTTTGCTCAATACCAAGTTCCTGAGCATCTAAGACCTCGTGCGCTTCTTTGGGGCGTAATTGGTGCATTGGTGCTTCGTGCAATTATGATCGCACTAGGCGCACAGCTATTGGCGGAATATCACTGGGTGCTTTACGTGTTCGCTGCGTTCTTGATTGGTACAGGTATTAAGCTGGCATTAGACAAGGGCGAAGAGGAGAGTGTGAATACTCTGCCTGAAAAGCTACTTCGTAAAGTGATGCCGGTAACAGAGGACTTCCATGGCCCTGCATTAATGGTTAAACAGGGTGCTAAATGGGCATTCACTCCAATGATGTTGGTCATCGGTGCGATCGCAGTCATGGACGTGATGTTTGCATTAGACTCTATCCCTGCGATCTTTGCGGTAACACAAGAACCGTTCTTGGTACTTGCGGCTAACGTGTTTGCGTTACTTGGTCTTCGCTCGTTGTATTTTGTACTGCAAGGTATGATGGACAAGTTCATCTATTTGAAACCCGCGCTTTCATTCATCATGGTGTTCATTGGTGTGAAAATGCTTCTGGTTGATAGCGAGTGGGCTATCCCAACTTACTGGTCATTGGCGGTATTGGTTTCTACGATGACGATTGCGGTTATAGCGTCGGTTTATGCGAAGAAGCCAGGCATTGAACAAGTAAATTAAAAACAAATATAACTTATCGAAAAGTCGATAATGAACACGTGGCTGATGAAGTGGAAAATTTATTTATGTAAATTTTCTGTGACATTGGCCACTGTTGTTTGCGGGGCATTTGTACTAAATGCATGATTTAAACACTATATTGAATTTATACTCACATAATCTGCATATCTATTTTGTGGCGTTGTTAATGGTTTGTTTTATTAGAAAAACTAATCCCAAAATCTAATTTTAGTCATTTTTTAACCTGCAAAAGATCACCTATTATTCTTGTCATCAGAACGAAACACATTAATAAATTTATAGAGAGGCAATCATGGCTCAAGCAGTACAAATGAATACTATCGCTGTTCCTAACTCTATGGATAAGAAAACCTACTCGGTTAACTTCAAAGGATTGATTGCACACATTTTCGATATTCTTTTCGTAGACAACTCTCCACGTAGTTACTACGCAAGCGACCTATCTGGTCACATGCAACGCGATATCGGTATTAACCGTTAATCTCAGCGTTAACATGTAAATATAGAATTTTAAGAAAACGCCAGCTTCTAAAGCTGGCGTTTTTGTATCTGAAATAAACTCAATCTATTCGTAAACTAAGCACCTGAAAGAAAAACCTAGGCATAACGGTCTGTATTTGAGCGCCATTCAATTCGCTTTGTACAAGGATCTCGGTATGTCACACGCCAAACGCAATTCATCATTGATTAAACTTTGTTTATTTGCCTTACCGATCGGCTTCTATTCCTCAGTGTCGCTTGCACAAACCTGGAGTAATGAAGGCCAGCCCGCACAGGTTATCGAGCTCTTCACCTCTGAAGGTTGTTCAAGTTGTCCTCCCGCTGATGCGTATCTAAGTACATTTGAAGATGACCCACAACTGTGGACACAAGTCATTCCGCTTGCCTATCACGTCGATTATTGGGATTACTTAGGTTGGGGCGACAAGTTCGCGAGTAAGGCGTTCAGTCAGAAGCAACACTTGTACAAAGCTTATGGAGTAACAAGTGGGGTTTACACACCCGGCTTTGTTGTCGATGGAAAAGAGTGGCGCGGTTACTTTAACTGGTTAGACAGAACGTTGCCTTCGCTCAAACAACAAAATAGCCCCAAGCTAACGGTCAACTATAAAGGCGATACGTTCAGCGTAAGTTACGAAGGCAAAGGGGATTATGTTGCTCATATAGCTTTGCTGGCGATGAACGAAGTCACCAGCGTTAAGGAGGGCGAGAACAGGGGTAAGAAACTCGAACATGATTTTGTTGTGGTTTACGATGGTTATCAGCGTGGTGAGTCTGAATGGCAATTTAATATCAATTTTGAGCCACTTGTCGCTACACCAGACGCAGTCGCTGTTTGGTTAACCGAGCCGAATTCGTATGCACCGGAACAAACGGTAGCAGGTTGGCTGAACTAACTGCAACCCACGACAATTGTGTAGCTGGAATACTCTTAGACGAAGTTGGTACGGCGAGTATCGAGGTTCTCACATCGATAACTTCGCTTCTGACGGATATTAATCAGTGAAATAGAAGCGAAAGGGCGATTTAGTTACGTAATACTGCTGAAATACGTTAATATAGCGCGCTATTATTTTAGCTTTGAGTTCCTGCAATTAATGACTAACACCACAGCACCAACCAACTTCTCTGATCTTGGCTTAATCTCTCCTTTGATGGCTCGTTTATCTGAGCTTGAATACCAACAGCCAACGCCTATCCAAGCGCAAGTGATTCCAAGTGTGTTAGCAGGACGCGATTTAATTGCAGGCGCAAATACCGGTTCAGGTAAAACCGCAGCATTTGCACTTCCACTGTTACAAAAGATTCATGAAGATGCCCCTCTGGACCGTCGTTCAGGCAAAGGTAACTTTGTTTCTGGCCTTATCTTGGTTCCTACTCGTGAACTTGCTAAGCAAGTGGCTGACAGCGTTAAATCTTACGCTGTGCATTTCAATGGCGCGATTAAAACGGTTTGTGTGTTTGGTGGTGTATCGGTAAACACTCAAATGCAGGCGCTACGTGGCGGCACTGATATATTGGTGGCAACACCGGGTCGTCTGCTTGACCTTATTTCGAGCAACGCTATCAAACTAGATAAAGTGAAAACGTTAGTGCTTGATGAAGCTGACCGAATGCTAAGCCTAGGTTTTACCGAAGAACTTGATGCAATCTTGAAGCTCTTGCCGAGCAAAAAACAAACCTTGTTGTTCTCTGCAACTTTCCCAGAGCAAGTTAAAACGCTGACTCACGAACTTCTAAGCGATCCAATTGAAGTTCAACTTCAAAGTGCCAATGCGAGCACACTGGTTCAACGTGTATTCGAAGTAGAAAAAGGTCGCAAGACAGCGTTACTCGCACACCTAATTCAACAACATGAATGGCGCCAAGCTCTGATCTTCGTTAATGCGAAGAACAGCTGTGAGCACCTAGCAGACAAGCTTTACAAGCGCGGTATCATCGCAGAAGTATTCCACGGCGATAAAGGGCAAGGTTCACGTACTCGTATCCTAGAAGATTTCAAATCTGGCGAGATTGACGTTCTGATCGCGACAGACATCGCGGCACGTGGTCTGGATATTGAGAAGCTTCCAGTGGTAATCAACTTTGACTTACCGCGTAGCCCGTCAGACTACATGCACCGTATCGGCCGAAGTGGTCGTGCAGGTGAAGTTGGTCTTGCGTTATCTCTGATCGATCACGAAGATTACCACCACTTCAAAATCATCGAGAAGAAGAACAAGATTCGTCTTGAGCGTGAGCAAATTGAAGGCTTTGAAGTGGATGAAGAAGCGACAGCTGAACTGATCGCAGCACTAAAACCTGTTGCGCCACCGGCCGGTACTGGCAAGAAGAAAAAGAAGAAGAAAGCTCCAAAAAACCAAGATGTGTGGCTGAACAACAACTGATCTTGAGTCAGCAAGCCATATAAATCAGCAAGCCATATAAATCAATAAGTAATAGACATTCAAAAGGTGCTTAATTGCGCCTTTTTTGTGTCTGTAGGGCTGGGATTTGAGTCGTTAATAAACGACTGTTGCAGTGTTAAACAACCCGATAAGCCGTTCGAAGGATAGCGTCCTCCATAAGAGATTCGGCGATTTAACGCTTTGCTCATAACCTGTTCGGGTTTTGAGCAATTGGGTAACCGCGTGAAGACCTCGATTAAACAATTAGTGCTGGCCACTTCATTTTTCCTGTTTACCCAACACTCTTCTAGTGCTGCTGAATTTGAGGTTAAAGGGGTTAATAAAACTCTCACCGAAAATGTAGAATTATATTTAGAACCTTTAGCCGATGTTCCTGCATCACAGCTATCGAAAACGAAGCTATCTAAACGTATTCAAGATGCACTCAACCCTTATGGTTATTATCACCCACAGCTCGATATCGACCTCAATGATTCTGATAACGTGATCATTAACATCGATTCTGGTCCTGTCATGCGCATCGCAGAATCGATAGTAAAAATAACAGGTGAAGCTAGCCTAGATGCGGAGTTCATCAATATACTCAATCAAAGCAAGTTAGGCTCAGGTTTAACTTTGTCTCACCAAGAATACGACCAAACTAAGCGTGCGATTTTCTCTTTAGCAAAGCGGAAAGGTTATTTTGACGGCAGGTTTATCGAGTCAAAGATTGAAGTTATTCCTAGCGAGAACATCGCGAATATACACTTGTATTTTGCAAGTGGTCCACGCTACAAGTTCGGTTCTATAAGTATTCCTGATGATGGGGTTGACCCTACTCGTATCGAGAAAATACCCACCTTTAAAAAAGGTGATGACTTTGACACCATCAAGTTAGGTGAACTGCAATCTGATTTGTCAGACACTCAATGGTTTCGAAGTGTCATCGTACATGGTGACTTTGACAAACTTGATGACAACCTAGAAGTTCCAATTGAAATCATTGCCGAGCCAAGTTCTCGAAATATCGTGCAGGTCGGTGGCGGCTATTCTACTGATCTCGGTTTACGCGCCTCTCTCAGTTGGTCAAAGCCTTGGTATAACCGGAGAGGCCACAGCTTTGAAACACAGACATATTTGTCTGAACAGGAGCAATCACTTCAGTTGGGGTACAAAATCCCCACAGAGAAAGTCACAACGGATTACTTTGGTATTCAGTTTGAATCGAAACGAATTGATCATCGAGACACCAATAGCTTTACAAACGATCTTAAGTTCGAACGTTACTGGCAATTAGACAGTGATTGGCAAAGCACCATTTATGTCAGATACTTGCACGAACAGTACCGTCAGGCGTCTGAGGAAGAGCAATCGCAATTGCTGTTACCTGGCATCAGTTTTTCTCAGGTTGATCGTAAAAATGATCAGTTGGAGCTCAATCATCGACACATCTATTCTGTCGAGTATTCTGACCCTAGTCTGTTCTCTGACTCAAGGCTGTTGCGGTTGGAAGGAAACAGTGTCCTTTCATGGGATATTAGTGACAGGCAGAAGCTCCATTTCCGCTCCAACGTAGGCATCAACATTGCCAAATCATTATCTGATGTGCCGTCGTCACTGCGGTATTTTGCTGGTGGCGATGGAAACCTGCGAGGTTATGGTTACGAATCTATCTCCCCTAGAGACGAGAATGGTGAACTAACGGGGGCACGTTATATGTTAACTGCTGGGCTCGAATATCAGCATCAAGTCTATCGTTCAATTTGGTTGGGCGCATTTCTTGATGTGGGTGATGCATTTGATCAACAAGCGGATTGGAAGCGTGGGACGGGCGTGAGTTTGATTTGGAACTCACAGTTAATGCCAGTTAAGCTCGATTTTGCTTACGGCTTAGATGCGCCTGAAGGCGACGAATTTCGTATTCATTTTTCCTTGGGTACTCAATTCTGATTTTTGTACGCTGTTTATGCACTCGCGAGGATGCGAACCATCTAATAGGATTCAAGTAAATCGAAAGAGCGTAAAAACCTTTGTGCTTTAACAAACACAAAGGTAAAAACAATGAAAAAGCTACGATTCGGTGTATTTGGTAATATGGGCCCTGAAGCAGATGCTCTGTTCCAAGATATCGTCGCCAAGAAAGAAATTGAACACGGCGCACTTAAAGACTAAGACCACATGGCCATGATAGTGGTGAAAAACTCAGATATCCCCGATTGATCTGAAGTGATTAACGAAGGCGGTACCGATCCTGTGCCTGAACTGATTGAGTCAGCGTGCATTTTAGAACATGCCAATGTTCAGTTTGGCGTAATGACCTGTAACACCGCTCATTACTTTAGACCTGAGGTTCAAAAGCACACCAACGTTTATATCGTCGACATGCTTCAAACCACCGTTGATCAAATCAAAGAGCAGAACTCTGAATCTGTTGTTGGTATTTTATGTACCAACGGCACATACAATTCGGGAATCTATGATCGTTACCTAACGGACGCGAATCTGGTGTTCGTTAAGCCAGATTCCTTTGAGCAAGAGCATAACGTGCATAGTGCTATCTATGGTGAAGTAACCGGTGAGATGACAGAGTGTGGACAAGCAATCCGAGAAACCAACGGGATCAAAGCGGGCGAGTTTGAGCGTAATGCCGCACTGCTTGCTGTAGCGATTCAATCCATCGTAGAGAAGGGCGTTGATACGGTTATTTGGGGATGCACGGAACTTCCTTTGGTTAGAAAGCAACTTGAAACGGCATTTCCAACAGTCACTTTTATTGATCCTATGGAAGCGGTAGCTGAGCGTGTCGTTGATATTTACCGTCTCGCTGAGCAATATGTGGAGCGTGGACATGTGGATTACAACATTAATGATGTTAATTCGATCTTCACAACGCTTGATATGGTGAACTACGTAGCCCAAAGAGCGATGACCTACCGTCTATAAGCTCAGATACGTGTATTTGAAACATGAAAAAGCCGCGAATTACGCGGCTTTTTTACATTTGGACTGGAGAAAATTAAAAATTAAGATTCGAAGCTGAACACTTAAAGCTCGAACTCGCCATTCATTTTTCGAAATAACCAATCAGGTACCTTGTTCCATGAACTGTAGTTCGGGTTCTTAGTATGGATTTGTTCCTCTGAAGCCCAGATGGTGTCACCTGATTGTTCTCGCGACACAGCCCAGAACAACTCCTCTTTCTGACGTGTTAAGTAGTGTGTCACTTGCTTCGCAAACTCTTCACTGTCAACCAACACCCCAAACTCAACGTTGAGAAAGTCTGATCTTGGATCGAAGTTAGAAGAGCCAATATAGGTGACACGCTCATCTAAAATTACTGTCTTGTTGTGGTAGTAGGTATCAACATGAAAGTAGTGATCATCATTGATCGCTTGGCTTTTGTACTCATAGATACTTACGCCTTTGTCGAGTAGAGTCTCACGGTGTTTTTCGTAATACGCAGGCACAAAGCCCGAATCATTAGAAGCCGATGAATTCGTCAGTAAGGTGACTTCGGCTTCGCTCTCTCTAAGTGCATCGACGAATACAAACTTGTTATCGCTTGGCACCATATAAGGCGTAGAAATAATAACCTTAGAAGGTGTCGGTACTTTTTGCTTCATCAAGTGTTCAATACGTTGGCGAAAGTAGGGCTTGTTGTCATTGAGTTTCTCCAGTGAGTCAAATACCGGCGTGACAGAGGCTGAAATGAACTTCGGTTGGTTTAAGCTCTTTATCTGCCTTTCGACTTCAGACGTGATCAATGCTTGATTCTTTTCACCTTTGTTCAACGCTTTGGTGAACGCTTGGTATTGCTCTTTCTCTTTGATTTTAATGCGTTCTTGAATTGGCACTACATGCTCACTGTTCCACAACGCTTGGTAGTTTCGGTCGAAAGCAGCAATCACGTCGCCTTTAAACAGCACATCCATATCAAAGAAGTTGGCACTTTCGCTGTAGCCAAAGTAGTCATCGCCGATGTTGCGCCCACCGAGGATCATCGATTGGTGATCAACGTTAAAGTATTTCTCATGCAGTCGATTATCTAACTGTTTTTGATGAGTAGAGAAGTTGAGCGCACGACCAATCCAGCCAGCTTTACGTGACTCAAAAGGGTTGAACAGTCGAATCTCAATATTGGCGTGTGAGTCCAACTCCGCAAGCCATTTGTCATTGAATACCAACAAGTCATCCAGTGTGAGGCGCACGGCCACATCGCGGTCAGCGGCGTGTTTCAGCTCGTTTAACAGCATCAGACCCAGAGTGTCGTTTTCCCAAGAGAAGTAAGTCATATCAATCGAGTGTTTTGCTTGGCGAACCAGATCAATGCGGCGCGCAAAGGCTTCAGGCGCACTCGGGATCAAATAGACTTCGGCTTGATGTTCTGTGCTTTGCCAGTTAGCTTCGAAGTCAGGTTCAACATCGGGGTAAGGTTGGGCACATCCTGTGACCAAAGCAATCAACATTATTGTGCATGCTGTTTTTAGTTTGCTAAGTGTCATAACTAACCTGCGTTTAAACATAAAATTTGGATATAGAAACGGCCAGCGAGCTGGCCGTTAAAGTAGGAAGGGTGTTGAATATGTTTAGTTTAGGTACCAGTCCCAAGGCATAAGACCTTGCTCTGCTAGACCCGTTAAGCGACCTTCACGAAGCTTAGGATCAACACCTGGGTTTGTGACATAGTCCCAGTCGAAGGTAGTGCTGTTGTCGCTGAATCCTGCACCATCAATGACAAGCACATTGTCGGTAGCATCGCTGTACTGGTAGCTCTGGAACAATTCATCGCTAAACCAAAGACGCGACATTTCGTTCATAAGGGCTTTATCTTTGCTTGATGGATTTACTTCGCTTCCATCAAAACGTACAGCTTTGTTGAACATAAATGGCAGTTCTGAACCGTTACATGCACCGCTGATGCAACCAATCGTTTTGAATAGATCAATGATTGGCAGTTGGTCGTATTCGCCCGTTTCTTCATTTAGACCTGTTTTATAGTTCCACATGTTAAAGCTTGGTTTGTGCTCAAAGTGGTATAGCGTTGCTTCTACTCCGCTGTTTGCTGCCATGTGACGAGCTGGACCATTGAACAAGGTGTCATTTAGCAAGGTTTTAAATTGCTTCATGTTGTCAAGAGCGCCACCTATGTCAGCTTCTGAGTTAGGGTAGAAATCCGTTAGAGCCAGAATATCTTGGGTTTGCTGGTGGCTAGTGATCTCAACAATGTCGACCAAGCAACCTACGGTACCCGCAATATCGTTGGTATCAATGCATCCAGTCATTTCAAGTAGATCACCTTCTAGCTTGGCACCATAAAATAAGCTCGTTACTGCGCTGTACGCACTGCTTGGCAATACAAGATCTGCTGAAACTTCATCACTTGCTTGCTCAGATAGTTTTTGTTGCAGAAGAACGATGTTGTTTTCATCTTCTAACCAGTTAACCATAGCTAGAGCTAGCTTTGTTGGATCTTCGTTAGTAAGCAGTTCAGGTTCATCATTTGTTAATAACTCGATGACCGTCGGGATTAAGAACGTAGCGCTAAATAGCATGCCAAAGCTGTTCGCTTCATGTGCATTTTCACCTAGGACAGTTGGTACTGAGAAGCCTGCTTTCATTGGTGACTCTGCTGATTCGCTACAGCTACCAAGGAAACTTGTTTTTTCACACAATATGTATGGAGCAAAAGGCATCAGGTTTGACATTGGCGTCTCATCTGCGGCTGGGCTCAGAATTGGGATTTGCAAAGAACCTAACAACCAATTTTTTAGCTGTTCAATACCATCCAAAGCTGTTTCTTGCGACGCCATTATCTTGTCAAGCGAAGTGTCTGCTGTAAAACCCTTACTGCGATCTTTTGCAACTTCATAGCTTGGATACTCAAACCCATAAGGGTTGCTTTGCATGATTGCACGTTGGAAATATTGACCTGCGATATCATGATCTTGCTGTAAGAAACCAATAGACATAGCACCAGAGCCTTGACCCATAACGGTTACGTTTTGAGCGTTACCACCGAAGTCAGCGATATTGTTATGTACCCACTCTAAGGCGCGCTTCTGGTCACCTAGGCCATAGTTGCCATCTTCGTTCGCGCCTTTAATCCATTGAGTACCTAACTGACCAAGACGGTAGTTAAAGCTTACATAGATGAAAGGCTTACCATCGTCGCTTCCTTGAGCAACCACGGTATCACCTTGGATGAGCGGCTCTGCACCAGAACCGTATTCGAAATCACCACCGTGGATGAATACATAAACCGGTAGATCTGCATCAGCATCTACGCCTGCTGGGCGCCAGATATTGAGGTTAAGGCAGTTCTCATCTTGTGTTTGTGTTGTCGTTTTTAGTTGAGGACAAGCATAACCGAACTGAGTCGCATCCAAAGTACCTTCAACAAGGTTTACAACTTCACTGGGTTTAAAGCGCTGAGCCTCTGCATATTGAATCCCTTTGAAAGATTCAACAGAAGCCAGTTTGTCGTCTTCGGTATTCGAAGTTATAACCAGTTCTTCTATCGTCGCTTTAATCGTTACGTTACCGATTTGAGCATCAAACGGTTTAGCCGGTGCCGGAACTAACGGTTCGGGCTTGTCTGGGAATGGAACAGTAGGGGCACTATCAGTATCGCAACCTGCTAAGGCAGTAGTAATAGTAAGAGCGATCATTGAACGGTATGCAATAGTCATAAAATGAGTTTCCACAATAGTATTCGGCGTAGTCTGTTTCATCGCTATCTGCGTAGATAACAGAACTACAAAATTTCTTATTAAGAACAACCTGGTTTAAGGGCTAGGCTGGTAATCAAAGTTCGGTGACTAGAATCGGTAGCCAAGGTTCAATGTCACAGCCGAACGAGTTTCGCCTTTGTTGTACAACATGGTCATGTTGTAGTTTTTGCCGATCTGCTTGTTAAAACCTGTTAGGAATGCCCACTGGTCGATATCGACGCCAACGTCATAATCAAATTCGATGTCTCCGGTTTTTACAGTACCTTGCATACGTGAATCTAAACCTTGGTATTCAGCACCAACGAAGAATTGAGCGCGATAATCAACTAATTGGTAGCCCAACATTGGCTGAATCGTGACAATGCCATCACCCCAATCATCCAACCCTTTCAGGCGTGTTTGGGAGTAAGTACCCGTCACTGAGGCAAAGAATTCTTTGTAACCAACAGATAATGTGGTGCCCGCGCCGCGTAAGTCATATTCAAGATGAAGTGGTACATTCAAACGACCACTGTTACATAAGGCAGAGACACCTTCGCAAAGTGCGTTACCTAGCCCTGGCAATTTGTTATTGAGCTTGTCTTTTAAGTATTCACCTGCGGCGCCGGTATAAGAGGCGTCAATATTCGCATCAACGTTTACCTTTCCTACGTACCCGAATACATTCCAGAATGGCAGAATATTCACATCACCACGTATTGAAAGACTTTCTGCTTTAACCGTTGCAACGCTATCTTCAGGGTCGAATAGGTCATTCAAGCGCACACCGCCAATCACGTAATCTGTCATGGGTATATCCATATCTTGATTGCGATAAGCCACTGATACGCCGAATGGAAGGGGTAAATCGATACCTTGACGACGCACCATGTCACCCATTAAAGGGAATACTCGATCTAACTTAACACTCGCTTCTTGCATACGAGGATCTGAAACTTCTTTTAGACGCTCTTCATGCAGGACATTAACGCCGTTGTCGTCTTCATAAATTGCGACGGGTTCAGTTACAGCGCTCATGGTCATCGGTTTCGTTTTAGACGTACCCTCGATGTTAGTTGTCTTACGTTCAATAACGACTTTACCAGAGTCTAACGTTTGGAAATCAATCACTTGGTAATAGGTATCGACTTTTGACTTACCAAGATTAAATGGCTTGTCGTTGGTGATTACCATGCGTTTTGGTGTGCCGCCTACAAGTTCAATATCAACATTCAAGAAACGGAAATAGGCGATGTCTTGTGGTAAGCCGTATTTCGAATAGTTGAAGCTAATGGTCACGTCGCCGTTGTCTTTTTCATTGACTTTCACTGACGATGGATCGAAGCTTTCTGCATAATTTCTTAGTCGATACTCAGTGCGCGTAAACTCTTCAATTTCATCGATCAGTTTTTCGTTTTCATCCAGCTCTTGCGGGTTGTATTTGATGCGCAGGTCGATGTTGCCTTTGCTGTCTGTGTTTTTTATCAGATAGACGCTTGAGTCACGAACCTCATCGCCAATTTGTATGGTTCGATGTGCGTGTTCAACTAGGTGTTCGCCCTGTACGAGCGAACTGATTGCTAGCTTTGGTAAATCATGACTGATGCCATATTTGTCAAATAGTGCTCGACCTTTTTCCATAACTTCGCTGTAAGTATTGGTTTCTGCCGCAGACGCAAAATTGGGGGTGGTAAGTAATAGGGCGCACGCTAACACAGAAAGAGTATGGGTCTTACAGGCGCTGGTGCGTATTTCAAAAAAACTCATGACGGTTCCCACGCTGAGTAGCCTCAAACCTTCGAGACTCAAACAGTCGATGTAATACTGAACGTCGTGTTCAGTTGTTATGTATTTATCCGTTAGGATTGCTAGTGTGAATGTCGCGACTAAAAATGCATTGCGTCAATCAATGAGAGGATTTTAAGAGGAGGTGGCAGATCGCGTTAATCGCTTTTGATGGACGCTATCCTCATTTAGTAATAATTAGCGTTAATCAATTGATTTATAATGATTTTCAATAGATAAAAAACGGCCTGTGAAGTAAAAATACTTGGCAGACCGTTTTGTTGTGAGTTGTTAAGCGCATTTAGTTCTAAGCAGTTACCCTCACTCTAAATAGATCAGTAAACAACTTCGCTATCATCAGAATAATCAAAATGTTTACGAGCATCAAAAGTGGCGTTTCAATTCCATAAACAGGTGTGAGGTTGAGCGCACCAGATGTGAGAACAACTAATAAGTTAATACCCAATATTCGGTGTACCATGAGCTTAGGTGTCGCGAACACTTTCCATATCACCATAATGTTAAGGAAGTAGAATAGTCCCAGCTCCCATAGTTCTGTCATTAATGGCATCACAAAGATGTATTGCAACAGAACCACCGACCCTGTACCCAACACACCATAAAAAGCGTCCTTAATAACGCTTGGTGGCATGGTCGGCACCATAGCAGAGAATACACCGGCTAACATAGGAAATATGAAACCACCTGGAACTGGAAGATAAATCCAAACCAACAGCGATGTGATAAACATCGACACGCCTTGCAGCACTTTGCGCCCATCTTCATTCAAATGTTCAACAAACGTGCGATGTGCATGATGCCAAGACACGTCTTTATGATCACCTATGACATTGAGTTCACCCTCAACAAGAGATTGTTCTGGTGTTAATACATCGAACGTCTTCAAGTTGTGAGTAAGAACTGCCCATTGGATATCTAAGTCTGATTCGCTGTTACTTTGTTTGAGTAATGTATCTTGGATATGTGCCATTTCATCGATACGCAAGCGCCATGTTTGGATGTTCTCTTTAAGGTGGTAGCTTCCGGTCAGTGGCAGATCTAAAAGTTGATACAGCTTATCAATATTCGCGGTGTTGCTTTCAAGTGCGGCAATGTCGATGTTGTCTGTTTTTTCCATTGCATCTAACAACGCTTGTTTACTGGTTTCGAAACGTTGTACAAAGTTGAGTTCAGTATTCACAGGCCACACGATGCGATACACAATAGAGAACACAACAACACCTAATAGTGTTTCTTGAAGTCTAAGTACAGCAAAGTGAAAGGTGGTTTGGTTATCAAACCCGCCCAGACAAGCAACAATCGAACACACGGTAAATCCTATTGAAAAGATGTAGCCGTATTTCTCGTCACTAGACATGAAAATACAAGTGCCTAAGAACACGGTAAGAAATGTTAGAAACAAAAATCGATCTTGTGAAAACATCGCAATGAGGAAAAAGGCATAACCGGTCCCTAACAAGGTTCCCATTAACCGGTTATGGCCTTTGTTTATTGAATGGGCGAAGCTCTCGTTCAATGCCATCACTGCGACGGCTATCGCAGCCCAATACGGTTTTTCCCAACCAAACCACAACGCTAGGCAGATTGCGATAACGATAGAGAGTGCGACTTTAATCGCGTCTTTAGTCGATGCAGTGAACATAAGAATCACCTAGCTATTTTTGATTATTTTGATCGAGGCAGTCATACCAACACGCAGTTGTACGTCTTCTGGTATTTTGTCTAACTTCACTTTGATAGGGATGCGTTGAGCTAGGCGTATCCATTGGAAGTTTGGATTCACGTTTGGCAATAAATCATTACCTGTGCTGCCGTCTTGCTTCGCGATACCAAAACCAATACTTTTGATATGTCCTTCTAGCTGAACATTGTTGTGCATCATTAAGGTCACATAAGCAGTGTCCTGAGCATCGACACCGACTAAATCAGTCTCTTTGAAATAACCTTCAATCCAGAAGCTATCTTCATCAATTAGCGCAACCACAGGTGAATTCGCGACAACTTGAGAGCCAACACGTAGGTTCAGATTGGTGATATAGCCGTTAGTAGGCGCATATACCTTGGTGTACTCAAGGTTGAGATGTGCTTCTTCTACGTTCGCTTTTGCCAGTTCGACATTTGCGGCGCTGGTTTCTACCGCGTTGTTCAAGTTGTTTAGTGTCAGCACGGGCACGGCACCGGGCGTTCTTTTCTCTAAATTCAACGCGCGTTGCTCTTCGTTTTTGGCTTTGGCGAGTAGGGCAAATGCTTGTTTTTGAGTCGCAAGTGCTTTTCTGTAGGTCGCCTTGTAAATACTCGGATCGATCTCAAAAAGAAGATCGCCTTTTTTTACCTTCGAGTTGTCTTCGACATGCACTTCAATGACTTGACCCGTGACTCGAGGTGTAATCGAGACGATATAAGCGCTGACTTGTCCGTCTCTGGTCCATGGGTTACTTGAGTACGACTGGTAATAGCTATAAACCACAGTTCCCGCAGCAGCCAATAATAAAAGTGTAATGAGATAACGTTTGATCACAGTAAGTGCCTCAAAAAATGGTAATAAAATGGCCGATAGCGCCAGTAAAAATCACGATCAAGCTTAGTTCTGCTATTGCAGGAAAGGCGACGTACTTATGAAGGCCAAACCGTGTCGCGATTGACCCTGTTAGCATTGTCAGTATGTAAGCCAGTGCGATAACCAATAACAGCGGTGGGAAGTAGACTTCATCCCACACAAGCTCATGCGGCATGGTATTCATGGTTCTGTTCTCTATTTGTTTGATGAATGCAACGATAACGGAGTTCGATTTATTGTGATAATCGCTTATAGAGGATCGTACCCATCACAATCCAACTTTATTCGGTGATTATGCCAACTGCCTCTTTGTTGAGAGCCGTAAGCCAGTAAAAAAACGGTAGGAGGTTGTCGTTCTTGAAGTGGAAACACTTAATTGAAATTGATTTCGAAAATCATCTACTTTTGCCGGTTTAAGATAAATATATTTAAACCAATCACTTAAGGTGTAAATTGCACTTCAAAAACTATGC